>JBIIRT010000157.1:0-5778 GCA_044341405.1 Daejeonella sp.
CTATTCAGGCATTGACAACTCTCAATTCTCAATTCTCAACTGTCAACTGTCAATTGTCAACTATTCTTTATCTTTGCCCCATGCCTGATATGACTAAAAAAGTTAGAGTACGATTTGCACCCAGCCCTACAGGAGGATTACATCTTGGGGGAGTAAGAACTGTGTTATTTAATTACCTTTTTGCACGTAAACACGGGGGTGATTTTATCCTCAGAATAGAAGATACCGATCAAAGCCGATACGTAGAGGGAGCGGAACAATACATACTGGATTGTCTCGCCTGGTGTGGATTAAATCCCGATGAGGGCCCACAAAATGGTGGACCTTATGCTCCATACAGACAAAGCGAGCGCAAAAACAATTACCGGAAATACGCTGAACAACTTATAGGCGATGGTTATGCCTATTATGCATTCGACACTCCCGCAGAACTGGATGAGCAACGACAAAAATTTCCAAACTTTCGTTATGGCCATGAAAACCGTGACGGACTGCGGAATTCCTTAAACCTCTCTAAGGAAGAAACACAGGCACTTCTGGATCAGGGAGTACCTTATGTAATCCGCATCAAGGTTCCGGCAGACGATACAGTTAACTTTTATGATATGATTCGCGGGGATGTCAGCTTTGATACTAATCTTGTAGATGATAAAGTACTTTTAAAAGCCGATGGTATGCCTACCTATCACCTGGCGGTGGTTGTGGATGATTATCTGATGAAAATTAGCCATGCCTTTCGTGGCGAAGAATGGCTCCCTTCAGCACCGGTACATATCTTACTTTGGGAATATTTGGGATGGAAAGCCGATATGCCACATTGGGTACATCTTCCATTGATCCTTAAACCTGATGGAAACGGTAAATTAAGTAAGCGCGATGGCGACAGACTCGGTTTCCCGGTCTATGCAATGAACTGGAAAGATCCAAAAAGCGAAGAAATTACGAGAGGATTCCGTGAAATGGGATACCTGCCCGAAGCATTTGTCAATATGCTGGCTCTTTTGGGCTGGAATGACGGTACCGAGCAGGAGATATTCAGTATCGACGAATTGATTGAGAAATTCAGTATCGAACGGGTGAGCAAGGCCGGCGCAAAATTTGATTTTGAGAAAGCGAAGTGGTTTAATCATGAGTATATCAAGATGAATCAAGTATCAGGTATCAAGAACCAAGTACTTGAAATACTGAAAGCAAAGGACATCCTAGTTCAGGATAATGAGTATTTCGACAAAGTACTTGAAACTGTCAAAGAACGCTTGACCTTTCTTCAGGATTTTTGGGATCAAGCCTCATTCTTCTTTGAGCAGCCTGCAGTTTATGACTTGAATGCGGTTAAACCCAAATGGAGCGATGCCAAAACCGAATATTTCAAGGAGCTGATTAAAACCTGGGAAGGGACAAAAAACTGGGAGGCTTTAAATCTAGAAACTGTTTTTAAAACTTTGGCAGAAGAAAAGGACCTTAAACCGGGAGAGCTGATGTTACCATTCAGGGTTATGCTGGTAGGCGGTAAATTTGGTCCGGGGGTTTTTGATATTGCTGTACTTCTAGGAAAAGAGGAGACTATTCAAAGGATTGGAAAAGCGATTATTGCTTTTACCGAGGAATAAAATTGACCAAATTCAGATCGATTTTATTACCAGTCTGCGCCCAATATTAATAAGGTTCTACCATCCTTGACACTGCCGTTTAAAATTTATTGAAGGAGTTTTCCGCCTTCGAAATGACGGACTTTTTAATTCTCCACTGTCAATTCTCAATTAAATTAAACCTCGCTCCTCAATACCTCCAGCGGTGGCCTGTTCAATACCCCTCTGCTGTTAAACAATCCCACCAATATTGTTAATGAAGTAATCAGCAGAAATAGAATCAATACCGGAAGTAGCTCCGGAGAAAAAGTTATTTCAAAAACGAATCTTGCCAAACCCCAGCTTGCAAGCAGCGCCAGAACAATGCCTGCACCGGCAGCCAAGGCACCCAGGAAGAAATATTCCAAGGCAGTAATTGCTAGAATCTGCTTGCGACTGGCGCCCATCGTCCGTAACAAAACACTCTCCCTGATCCGCTGGTACTTACTGATCAGCACCGAGGCAATCAGAACAATCAAACCCGTTATAATACTGAATGCAGCCATGAAACGGATCACAAAGCCCATTTTATCGAGAATCTCATCCAATACACTCAATACGAGTCCGAGATCGATCATCGAAATATTAGGGAAAGTTTTCACAACCGCCTGCTGATATTTCGCCGACAATTCATTGGAAGGTACCTGAGTAAGCAGCACATGAAACTGTGGCGCATCCTCCAGAACACCGGTTGGAAAGATCAGGATAAAATTTGTCTGTATCCGGTTCCAGTCCACCTTTCGGGTGCTTCCAACCAGCGCCTTTAAGGGGGCTCCCTGCACATTAAAGGTCAGCTCGTCTCCAATTTGTACTCCGATTCGTTTTGCATAGCCATCCTCTAGGGAAACATAAATCGGTTTACCCTGTTCAGCTTTGCCAATCCATTTTCCGTCGATCAGTTCTTCCGAATCACTCAAACTATCGCGATAAGTAACCCGATATTCCCGCTCGAGTGCGCGCATTGCACCCCAGGCCACGCTATCCTTTTTATAACTCGCTGCATTACGACCTTTGATCTCGGTCATCCGCATATTCACAATCGGGACCTCCTGCAAAACAGGTAAGTTCAAACTTTTTGTTAAATCAGACACCGCCTGCTTTTGATTACTCTGAATATCAAAGAGCACCATATTCGGTTGATTCTTGCTGGCAGAACGGGTAACCCGACTGATCAGAATATCCTGAACAAAGAAAAGTGTGCAGATAAAGGCAGTCCCCAGACCGATTGAAACTACAAGAATCAATGTCTGATTATTGGGCCTGAACAGATTCGCAAATCCCTGTCGCCATAAATAAGACCAGGAAGAAGGAAAATAACGTCGCGCAAGCCACATCATCGCATATGCCAGAGCGGCAAGGGCAATAAATCCGGCAAGAACGCCCGAAGTAAAGAAAGCTGTCTTCTTTAATGACCCCATTTGCAGGTAGGTAAATCCAAAAATGAAGAGTACAATAATTAAATACACTAGCCATTTTACCGGATCCTTAAACAGGGAAGTTTCCTCCAACGAAAGTCTGAGCGTATTTAAAGGTGATATATTCCTGACCGACACCAGAGGCAGAAGGGCAAATAATATCGAAATGATCAAACCGAGTAAAAGACCTTGTGCGACAGCCATCCAAGAAATTGCTACCGTGATTTCAACCGGTAAAAAATCTTTCAGAACCACCGGCAAAAACTGCTGGATTAGGGTTCCCAAAATAGTGCCAATCAGGGAGCCAATCAAACCAATTCCTACAATCTGTATTAGATAGATTAGAAATGCCTGTCTTGAGCTGGCACCGAGGCAACGAAGAACAGCAATGGTATTGATCTTTTCACGGATATAAATATGGATGGCACTGGCTACGCCGATACAGCCTAATAATAGCGCAATAAAACCCACTAGAGCTAGAAATTCGGTCAAATCTTCAAAAGAGCGACCTGTATTTTCCTTCCGGGATTCAATAGTTTCATAATCCAACTCTGCTTTTTCGAGCTGCGGCTCAAGGCGCTTGGCTAATTTATTTACATTGGTTTCGGGAGGAAACTTGTAGTAAAAATTATAGGTAATGCGGCTTCCCTTTTGTGAAAGTCCAGTTTCTTCGAGATAGTCAAGAGGAATATAAACAATTGGTGCAACGGAGGCAGTAAAACCCGTCTGACCCGGAGCTTTGTTCAGAACCCCCGCAATCTCAAAAATGACCTCACCAACTTTAATGGAATCACCAGTTTTGGCATCATACTGAAGCATCAGCGTTTTATCAACCAATGCCTGCTTGCCGAGTCTGAAACTGCGACTGGCAGTTTTTGGTGTAGTTTCTATACCTCCGTAATACGGAAAATCTCCAGATAAAGCCCTGACATTAACCAAGCGGGTGCCCGCATTTTTCTGGAAATAGATCATGGAAGCGAAAGTCCGCTCTTCTGAACGCTCAGTCCCCAGGGATTGGAGCATTGGAAGGGATTCTTCCTTGATGGTTTTATTGGTCTCAATGATCAGATCAGCGCCCAGCAGACTCTTTGCCTGGGAGTCAATATCGTTCCGAAGGTTATATTCAAAAGAATAGATGGCAACCAATGCGGCAATTCCAAGGATGATCGAAGAAATAAACAGAAATAAGCGCGATCGGTTGCGCCTACTATCCCGCCATGCCATGAGCAGGAGCCATTTAAAATTAAGTGAACCCTTATGTTCGTCTATTACAGACTCATTCATTTCCGACATGCTCAGGCTTTTCAGGGTTTTCAATCTTTGTCTTGACATCCGAAACCAGGGAACCACCTTTGATACGGATGATCCTTTGCGTTTTGGAAGCCATTTCAAGATCATGCGTAACCAAAACCAAGGTTGTTCCAGCTTCTTTATTCAGATCAAAAATCAATTTTACGACCTTTTCACTCGTTTCCGCATCCAGATTTCCTGTTGGTTCATCGGCAAATAAGATCTTTGGGGAATTTGAAAAAGCCCTTGCTAATGAAACCCGCTGCTGTTCACCCCCGGATAACTGCGTTGGGTAATGATGTCCACGATCGGCCAAACCAACTTTATCAAGTAATTCCAATGCACGCGGACGGATATTCTTCTCACCTCTTAACTCTAGCGGCACCATTACATTTTCTAGGGCTGTCAAAGTTGGCAATAGCTGGAAGTTTTGAAAGATAAAACCTACATGCTGATTCCTAACCTGAGCCCGCTGATCCTCGCTCAGATTATCCAAACGGATATGATTCAGTTCTACAATGCCCGAAGACGAGCGGTCGAGTCCGGCACATAAACCAAGGAGCGTTGTTTTACCACTTCCCGAAGGACCGACGATCGACATAGTCGAGCCCGCCTCAATTGCAAAACTTATATCATCCAAAACGGTCAGCGTACGCCCCCCGCTTTGATACGTTTTACTCAAATTCTGAATATTCAGTATAATGTCCAAGCTGTTTGATTATTTATTAATGATGTTATCAATCCTCACAAAATACACAAAGTGAAGGTCTTAGACAGAGCTTCTTTGTAAAAATCTTCTCATTTTATTGGATGATTAGGGCCAGGGGATGTTACAAGCATATGATTTACAATTATGGGGATATGATTTCAGATGAGCGTTTTTGTTAAAGATCTTAGCATTGTTCGTAGACGCATTAATGCACAATTCAAAATATTACAGTGTAGGACTAGGTTGGAGAAAAACATTTAACAAGCCATTTTCAATTTCCATTCTCCTCCTAAAGGCGTATATTGTATTACAAATCCTGAATTATTCCTGCATTAATTTGAAAAACTGGATTTGTAAATAGGGCAAAATAAATTTACTATGAAAACCAATCTCATGAAAAACCATTCAAAGTTTACCATCCTCAGCCTCCTTCTGTTTATATTTTTGATGCCAATGGCGCAAGCATCTAAACCAGTAAGAATCGCAACGATTGGGGCTTCCCCTAACATCAATAAAAATCAGTCGCCGGAGGCTTTAGTGGAACAGATGATTAGTTTTTGGCAGGGCCAGCTCAATCAGGTGCTTAAGTCTAAACTGGATTTGATTGTTTTGCCCGAAATTTGTGATGTGCCAGTCGGCTTGAGTACTTCAGAGCAAAAAATTTATGTCGAAGCAAAGAAAAATAAACTTTCAGACTTTTTTGCCAAAATAGCCAGGGAGAATAATTGCTATATCG
>JBIIRT010000158.1:0-5768 GCA_044341405.1 Daejeonella sp.
TCTCTTCCTGGTAAAGTTTCAGCTGTTTGACCATCAGCATAAATAATTGCATTCGTAAATGAACTTACATTACCACCTACCCTTGCAGTTACTAAAGCACTGAAGCTGAATTTTTTAAAACTTATAGTGTTGTTAAAACCTCCGGTCCAATCAGGACGTGAATTACCCATATAAACGTCGGTTACAGCCCTAATTAACGGCAATCCGTTTGCTCCTACGATAACCCTATTGCTGGCATCACGTATAAAACCTCTGCTGTACATCTGTCCAAGGGGTTGTCCTTCAACAGCTCTTTGGAAAACCATAAAGTCATTAGTCAAATTAAGTACTTTTAAGGTAGGTGAAAGCTCAACTAAATTATTGATGTTCCTAGAAAAGTTTGCATCAATATTCCAACGGAAATTACCTTTAGCTATCGGTGAACCATTTAATGTTAATTCAATACCTTTATTATTAACTAAACCAGCATTAATAAATTCAGAATTCCATCCTGACGCAGGTGGGACAGATATTCTAAATAACTGGTTTTTGGAATCAGAGGTGTAGACACCAAAATCAAATCCGAAGCGATCATTGAAAAATTTCGCTTCAAAACCTAACTCCATAGATGTTGTTAACTCAGGTTTCAACTCAGGAAAAGGTTTTGTACCATTTCTGCTAATAAATCCTGCATTACCCCCTGCTGAAAAATTATATAATTGTTCTGTAAGGAATGGCTCAGCATCATTACCTGTTGTAGCGTATGAACCTCTTAGTTTGGCAAAAGATACAGCACTTGGTAAGTTAAAAATACTTGAGAGTATCGCTGAGAAACCAACTGAACCAAACAGATAAGATTGATTTGCTTCTGGCAATGTTGATGACCAGTCATTACGGACAGACCCAGAAACTGTAATTGCGTTTTTATAAGTGAAATCTGCTGTTGCAAATACACCTTGCTTTTCAGTTGGAATAATTGAGCGGCTGTCTGAAGGATTACGACCATTAGATGGAATAAATAAATTAGGTCTGTTCAATCCACCAGCATTAGTGGATTGAGATATCCTATCCAAATGCTGAAGACTGGCGCCAAAGGTTGCATCAATAGTAAGATCATCTAATATATTTTCTTTGAAAATACCGATAAGGTCAAAATTTGTTTCTTCAATATCTCTATTTAAAGTGGCGTATTCACCAAGAGGGAAACCGTAAGTGTCAGCGAAATTTTTACCCTCAAATTTATCAACTGTTCTGTCAACTCCCGCACGAGCCATCAAACTCAATTTTGAAGTTGCTTGGTAAGTTAATGAACCAAATCCCATTAATCGATTTCTATCATCATTGGAGAAAATATTATTCTTAGTCCAAAATGGATTTTCACCTCCATTAGAGCCAGGATTCCAATAGTTTTGACGTAATCTATTTGCAGGATCTATGTATTGATATTTTTTAGCTGCCTCAAGGGAAATATTACGAGGAATACGTAAAATATGGCGTTGATTGTTAGCCTTACTTTCTCCAGTGTATTGTCTGTTGGAAATTATTTGCTGTGAGTAGTTAGCCTTGCCATCATAAGACAATTTTGGACTTATTTTACCGGAAATACGTAAATTAAGATCATTTCTTTTTAATTTATTATTATCAATAATACCTGTAGCATCAACTCTGGTGTAAGCAATATAAGTTTGAATTTTTTCATTGCCACCAGAAAATGACAAAGTGTTAGAAAGTTGATTTCCCACCGAATAGTAATCTTTGTAATTATTTGGCTGAGGGCTGAAAGAGTAGGTTTTACCTATATCAGCAGGATCATCACCCCACAAAGCTACAGATTGACCAGTCATTCTGGGACCCCAAGAACCTTCTTGATTTCTTGCGTATACACCTCCAGCACCCTGACCAAACTCATTTTGAAAATCATAAAGTTCCATCATTGACTCCAATTGACTTGTGCTATTAAAAGAAACACCTGTTCCGTTTTGAGCGCTACCTTTTTTGGTGTTAATTAATAGTGCACCGTTAGCAGCACGTGAACCGTAAAGAGCCGTAGCTGAAGCACCCCTAAGCACCGTCATAGATTCAACGTTATCAGGGTTGATGCTTGACAAACCATCACCACCGTCACGACCACCGTTACCGGTACCTGGACTGAAGTTTGAGTTATCCATAGGTACACCGTCAACAACAATCAAGGCACCATTATTACCTGTGATTGAACGATCACCCCTAAGTACAACACGAGTTGAACCACCAAGACCAGAAGAAGCTCCAGCAACATCAAGACCGGCAACACGTCCAATCAAAGATTTACCAATATTTAGCTCTCTAGCCTTCTGAAATTGGTCAGTATTAACCTTTTGAGTAGCATAACTCAAGACCTTTTGATCTTTTGTGATACCCAAAGCGGTAACAATTACTCCTTCAAGCATTTTGGAATCTGATTCGAGACGTACACTTAATGTTGTTCTTCCATTAACTGCAATTGTTTGACTTGCGAATCCAATGTAAGTAAATACCAAAGATGCATTGGATGGCACTGAAATTGTGAAATTACCATTAGCATCCGTGCTTGTTCCCTGAGTTGATCCGCTTACCTTAATGCTTACAGCAGGAAGAGGCAAATTGTCAGAGTCGGTAACCTTTCCGGTAACGCTGATGTTCTGCGCAAACACATAGGTTTGGAAAAACAATAGCAACACGAATAGTTTGTAAACTTTTTTCATAATAATAATTTAAGTGTTAAACATAATTAGTGAGTTATTTATCCATTATTAGTATTTATACTTAAAATACTATCTATGAAACTTAATTTAAATCTAATACTATTAATTTATTTTTCAAATATTTAATTAATTGTGAGTAAAATTTCCTGATGTTTAAATACACTATCTAAAAACAACTGACAATCAAATATTTGTTTGCAAAACAAAAAATATAATAAATACTTATTAACTGGCATTTAAAAGCATTATTCTTGGATATTGTATATTTAAGATTGAATAAAGACCTGTTTATCCTCAAACTTCAAAATTTTATATTAGCCAAAGTCAAAAATATGTGATGGTATTTTTTCAAAAATTGTTCTTTCAAAAAAGACAAGAAAAACAAGCTATTTAAGAATGCTTCTCTTTCTTTTTGAATTAAAAAAATTAATTGACAATACAGTTAATATTATAGCCAATCCGAAAAACTCTCTTGTTTCCTCAATCCATGGTGTGGAGGCTTTCATGCTCCCAGCAATATTTTCGGCTTGATGCTCGGTTAACCAGGTAAGAACTCCATCCTTATCAAAAAACAAAAAGACTGCATAAATAAATAAAAGGGCTCTTGCTGTTAAGTTTATCCGGGGGTAGTTTAAATTTCTTATTGAAAAATAACAAGATAATGCTGCGAAAAGATAAATAAAAATCCACAAGGCGGGATCGGGGTCATTATACTGAAGACCTGCAGAGACCACAAATAATATAAGGAATATACTATTGAAAATTTTCATGTTGTTGAATTATGCCTCCTGAATAATATTTAACATGAGTTCGATATTAAACAATTTAAAGATTAATATTTAACCACATAGATTGCATTTATTATGCCTAAAGGAAACATAGATTGTAAGTCAGATAGATTGAAGCGAAGTTTTAAGGCTATATGTGTCTGAATTATAAATTAGAAGCTATTAATTGCTATGTATCTATGTGGTTTTTAAATATTTTGTCGAGTTCAAATTATTTAGGTAGTAAAGCCGGATCACCCGAATCCAGATAAGACTCATATTGCTTAAGCAAAGCTGGATCTCTTGGGCGGCCATAAATATCACTGGATTTATACTTTTGAAGATCAAATGCTTTTTTCATCCAGACATCACGTCTGCGATCCCGGGTTACAGTATATATTAACTTAGGTACAAACTGCGGAGGTATTGCCAGAATGCCATCCTGATCACCAATGATCAAATCTCCGGGCATAATAACAGCTTTTCCAATTCTGATCGGAACATTAATGCCTGAAACTGTTGCATTACTTAAAGGACCCGGATAGGTTCCGCGATAAAAAGCCTGCATTCCACTTTGGGATATATTCTCTGTCAGGTATATTCCGCCATCAACTATTAAACCTGTTCCGGTTGTCTTCCATATATAATAGGATAGCTTATCTCCTACATAAGTCCCACCCTGAACTTTGCCATATAAATCAACAATGACCAGGTCATCCTTTTGCAACATGTCAATAGTAGTTCTGTTATTTAACCCTGTAAAATTATTTTTATCAGCTTCTGATTGCATTCCGGCAACCAAATCAGGGCGGGAAGGCATGAATTGTACGGTAAACGCCCGACCAACCAGTTTCTTTCCTGGAATAATAGATTTCCATCCATCTTCGTATTGGTTAGCATACTCTTTGGGTATAGATCCGATAGCTTCAACCACCTGGATATCCATTTTACGGATAGTATCAAGAATTGCCGCCGGTATCATCGGGCGGCCACCCGGAAAACGAGCGTACGGATTTTTTGCAGTAAAACTAATCATTTGCTCTTCAGTAAAATTATAGAGCTGTGCTTTTGCCTGAGGTGTGAAAAATGGTGCAATAAACAATCCGATAAGGATTATTAAAAACTTGCAGTCTGTTTTGAATGATTTTTTCATGATATGCCTATTAATTGAGATGCGATCTGTAAAAACAATTATCTATTCACGTTAACATTTAGTATTAATTATGAATCAAGAACCAAGAATCAAGAAGCAAGACCTAATCCTGATATATTTGAGATTTGCTTGAATGAATAAAGAACAAAGATCAAGGAATAAAGACATTGACAATACATTATTTTATTATCTCCTATTCACCCAATGTTAACTCCAACACCTAAAAACTTAAACCTCATGCCAAATACATTGCCTCTGACCTCATACCTCATAACTCACTAACCAACAACTACCTTTTGCGATCTTCTGGTTAGCAAATGAATTATGATCCATGCCAGCAGATAGGTCACCCCGCAAATGGTGAAGATAAGATTGTAACCACCGGTTAAATTATCAGCGGCTTTATAAACATCCAGAAGATAACCTACAAAAATCGGAAATAAAATTCCTCCAATTGCACCGGTCATACCACCAATTCCAACTACTGAACTAACAACATCTTTAGGGAACATATCCGAAGCCAAGGTAAAAATATTGGTTGCCCATGCCTGATGCACAGCAACAGCCAGACTGATCAAACCGACCGCTACCCATTTATCTGTCACAAACTGAGCAATTGCGATCATTATTCCAAGCTCCAAAACTGCAAACAATAATAATACTCCCTTTCTTGCTTTTAAAGTAGGCCAGCCTCTTTTAATCAGGCTGGAAGAAAAATATCCACCAGCAATACTTCCTATAGTAGTTGCTCCATAAATAAGTATCAACTCAGGACTGATTACTTTCAAGTCAAGATTAAAGGTGGTCGAAAAATAAGATGGCAGCCAAAACAAAAAGAACCAGAAAATAGGATCAATCAAAAATTTACCGGTTACAAATGCCCAGGTCTGTGGAAATGTGAAAAGTTTGGCCCATGAAATCTTAGTGTTGCTCTTTACCTGATCAGAAACATCATCTTTATCGCTTTCTATATAGGCCAGTTCTTCGGAAGTTAATCTTTTTTGTTTGGAAGGAATTTCATAAAAAAACCACCAAAATATCAACCAGACAAAACCAAGGGCTCCGGTGATCCAAAAAACTTCCTGCCAGCCATAATTTTGCATAATAATTGGAACAAGAATAAGTGCTACAACTACCCCTATTGCA
>JBIIRT010000048.1:0-20249 GCA_044341405.1 Daejeonella sp.
TGGTTTGTGCAGCATAATAAACCGGTATAACACACAAAGCAGATATAAACATGGTAGTTTTACGACTTTTGTTTACAGACCATCCACGCTTAATTAGGGCAGATGATGCCCATCCGCCAATTATGCTACCAAAATCAGACATCAGGTAAATAATGATCAATATTGGTCCGATCTTAGCAATACCAATTCCATAATTGCTAAAAAAGAACTTTGGAAGAAAAAAAAGAAAGAATGAAAAAATAGGATGGGTCATGAACGTACCAAATGCAAAAGCCCAAGTTTGACGATATCTAAGTAAGTGCAGCCATGGAATTTTTATCTGAGATTCGAGGGGATCACTTGTGATATATTCCAATTCTGCTTTACTGAGTTTAGGATGGTCCTGGGGTAACTGGTACATGAGCATCCAGAAAACAATCCAAACAAAACCTATTGCACCAGTAATCACAAAAGTCATTTGCCACCCATAATTGATGGCAATATATGGGACAACTAATGGGGCAACAATTGCACCCACGCTTGCTCCTGAAACAAAAATACCCGTAGCCAGGGCTCGCTCCTTTCTCGGAAACCATTCTGAAACGGCCTTTAAGGCCGATGGAAAGTTCCCAGACTCCCCCAAACCAAGAAGAAAACGAACCGCGGCAAAACCAAAAAGAGAAGCAACAAGGGCGTGCATCATGGTAGCTACACTCCAAAATCCGATAGCAATGGTTGCCCCCATTCGCGTTCCAATCTTATCCAAAAGATGGCCCATGATGAGGAAACCCAAGGCATAAGCAGCCTGAAATGAAGAAACTATAAATCCATATTCTGAATCAGACCAGCTAAATTCTTTTTGAAGCTGAGGCGCCAAAATACCAAGTACCTGCCGATCAATATAATTAATTGTCGTGGCGAGGAATAGCATGGCGCAAATTTTCCAGCGGTAATTACCGACTCCAGATTTTGAAGCTTTGAGCATTATTTCCTCATTTCTATTAAAATGTCATTACACCCAAATGCAATGGGAACGGATAAAGAATCATGGTTCGCTACAATCAAACATTGAGGAATTAAGCCCATTTATATATTGACAGATAATATAAGCTTATACTTTTGGTTCCCAACCCTTTTGATATTCTCTGCTCCAAAGTTTCATAGCATCCTTATCATTTAGAATATGCCCATTTTTAGAATCAATATTCAATGTCCTGCCAGTTCTTTGTGCAATATTTCCAAGCTGACACAATAAAGTACTCTGGTGTCCACCATTAATATCTGCCGCTAAAGCAGTTCCACTTTTAATACCACTGAAGAAGTTTTGAATATGAAAAGCATCTAATTGCTGTGACGGACTCGTTAGGTTTCCGGTATCAACTTTGATATCATTTGTTGCTTCCTTGATAATATTATTTTTCAAATCAAAAGCTTTATAGGCATTGCCACCTCCTATAACCAAAGTGCCATTCTCACCATAAAATACAACGCCTACAGAACTGCCTTCAATTGGAAATGAGTTACAACTCCTGCCTTCCCAGGTTATAGTTGACTTATTGCCAAATTCAATATTTATATTCTGAGTATCGGGTGCTTCCCAGTCATCCTGATAACGATACCTACCACCCGCAGAGCTTACTCTTGTCGGAAATTCAACCTGAAGACCCCACCGTGCAAGATCGATCATATGGGTACCATTATTAAGCGCTTCTCCTGTACCCCAGTGCCAGAACCAATGCCAGTTGTAATGAATCAGATTATCCTTATACTCACGGCGTGGAGCAGGCCCTTGCCATAGATCATAATCTAACCACTCAGGTATTGGGGCAGATTTACCCACGCCGATTGATGGTCTGTTATTGGTATACCATGTTTTTGCAAAATACGGTCGTCCAATAATTCCTCCATGCAATTCGGCGATACCCGCCGCAACATTAGGCCATGAACGGCGCTGGTTACCCATCTGTATTACATTTTTATACTTGTTGGCTGCCGCAACAAGAAGCTCACCTTCATGTGGATTATGGCTGCAAGGCTTCTCAAGATAAACATGTTTGCCTGCCGCCGATGCAAGTAGAGCTGCAGGAGCATGCCAATGATCAGGTGCTGCTATCACAAGTGCATCAAGCTGCTTATCCTCAAGTGCTTTCCTAAAGTCAGGCTGATCCATAGGTTTGGAGTTTTGGATCCCTGCAACTGTATTGATACATTTTACAGTTGCCCGCTTATCGACATCACATACGTATCTAATTTCACAATTCTTTTGAGCTGCAAAATTTTGCGAAAGTGCAAGTCCGCGACTGTTCACACCCATCATTGCAACCTGAATACGCTCATTTGCGCCCATGATTTTAGCATAACTGCTTGCACTAAAACCAGGCAGAATACCTCCAAATGAAATTGCGGCAGCACCAGTGACTGTCTTTTTAATAAAATCCCTGCGGGAATCTGAATTTTTCATGTGTTTATTAATTAATGGCGATAAGGCCTTTGTTAAATTTTAGTTTAATTCTATGGAACTCTCAAATATCATATTCACTTTTCCAATACTGGGTCGTCTCTGTTTCTGCTGCTTTATTTCCCATATGTACTGCTATTGCTACATCTTTGCCGGTTCTAACATTAGATGCAGGCTTTTTTCCTGTTAATATGCACTCTGCAAAATCCCGCAGGGCATAAACAGTTGGATCCAGCACCGGACTATCTTGATGGAAAACAATAGGCTCGCCAGCACCACCTGGAGAAACTTCAACTGTAGCTCCGGTTACCCCATCAACGGTTCCGGTAGTTTTGCTTTTTGCTTCAGCATAAATAAACGCTTTATCCCTTAATATTTCAATGGTACCCCGGGTTCCAAGGATACGAATAGAATAACCCTTGCACTCATTTGAAAGAATTGAAGTGACACTGGATTTTACTCCGCCTGGATACTCATAAACTAAACGGATATTATCAAAGTTATCTCTTCCGTCCTTCCAATAATCAATACCTCCGAACCCGGCAACTTTAACTGGATGAGCACCTTCAATCATATTCACCATATCAATTTCATGTGCGCTGAGTTCAGATAATAAGCCCCCACAATATTCCTTATACATTTTCCAGTTTACCGCACGCTCCATCTTAGGGTCATTTACAGGTTGACGCCAGTCGGAATTCCTGTTATACTGACATTCATAATGATATACCTTTCCAATCCAGCCCATTTTAATAATCTCTTTAACTCTATGGTACATTGCATAGTACCTGTATTGATGGCCAACCTGAAATATAAGATTTGAGGTATCTACCAGTTTCACCAAATGTAGAGTTTGTGGTATATTATATGCCATGGTTTTCTCAACATAGACATGCTTCCCAGCTTTTAAAGCTGCTACTGCCATTGGGAAATGCAAATAAAGTGGCGTGGCAATAATTACTGCCTGAACGTTTGGATCATCAATAAGATTCTGATAATCATAATATCCTTTAGCATCCTTATGGGCGACCCTCAAACCGGCTTTTAAATGATCTTCTACCACATCGCAACAGGCAACAAGCTCAATATTACGAACGTATGCAAGTGTTTGAGCAAGACCCAAACCTCGACTACCTGAACCAATCAATCCAACACGAACCATATCAATTTTGACTGGCTGAATGAAATCAAGGCCCTGATATCCGAAAGCGGTAAGACCAGTTAATGCCAGAACTCCGGTACCTAAAAACTTTCTTCTTGAATGATGTTTCTGTCCCATTAGAATTGAGGCTGTACTTACCTGCTGGTCTTTGGCACTCTGGCATAGATTTCAGCAACATTAACGGGAGCTCCCCCTTTGCGTTTACTTTCATCTGCAGCTTCCATGAACGCATAGATATCAAGTGTTTCTTCAGAACTTATTGGAAGAATACCTGTTTTGAAGAAATCAGTAATCTGTTTTAATAATGGATTATAACCTCCATATTCCCCAATCTGAACATTACCTTTTTCGGTGAACACTGTACCACCATAGCCAAGTTTTCCGGTGCGGGCACCGCGAAAAGTTCCAACTCTTCCATCGTTCCAGGTTCCAACCACCACATCTACATCCGGCGAACTGATTCTAACCACCTGCTTACATCCTGGTCCCATTACTGTGAAAAGTGATTCTACACCATGGATACCGTACCAGAAAAGATCAGGATGAGTACTTTCAAGATGGCAAGGACTATATGTTTCAGCACCAAGTACTTTACCATATTTCCCAGCTGCTATCTCCTGAGCTCCAGCAGAATATCTCAATGAAGAAGAGGAGAAAACGCCTAAATTAGCCTTTTTAGCAGCGGCAAATATTGCAGTTGCATCTGCGAAAGAAGCTGCAACTGGTTTATCAATAAAAAAGGGCTTACCTGCTTTAATTACCTGCAAGGCCTGTTCAAGATGCAAGCGTCCATCATTTGTTTCCAGAAGTATGAAATCAACTTTATCTAATAAGCTGGCGATTGAATCTGTAATTTCAACACCAAGCTTTTTTACATCTTCGATATATCCGGGTATGCGATCATAACTACTTTTAATATCCTTACTTCCATAAGGATAAGCTGCTACAATTTTAAATCCGCTATAGTCCGGACTAGAATCAGGAGCATTCAGTGCCTTAGCAAAAGCTATTGAATGTGAGGTATCTAAGCCAATGATTCCTACTCTGGTTCCAACTGCAGCACCATAGTTTGAGGAAGGATAAAGGCTTTTTGCAAAGCTATTTGCACCAATACCCATTCCAGCAGCGGCGATTGCAGTAGTTTTGATGAACGTTCTACGATTTTGTTCTGTTTTCATATTAATATCTGTAATAATGATTTAAACTATCCAATGGCTTGGTTAATATCCCGATATGCATAATGAAAAGTAAAATAATTAGCTCAATTATGCAAATAATGCAGGAAGGGTAGGAATATTGTTACTCTATCTTTTTCATATGAGGCTTAATAGGAGTCATTTTAGGAACCAAAACCCTGAACATTAAAAACCAGGCTAGAAGATAAGCAGTTCCACAAAAAAGAAACAACATATAATAACCGGTTTGAATATGTCCGGCCGCCTTGTAATGATCAAGTAAATAACCCGCACTCTTTGCAACTGTAATATTGCCAAAGCCCCCGAACATCCCCCCAATCCCAATTACAGCACCAATGGAAGTTTTGGGAAACATATCTGAAACGGTAGTCATGATGTTTGCCGACCATGCCTGATGCGCCGACATGCCGATACCAATAATGATTACCGCGTACCACATATTAAATGATCCTGCCCACTGAGAAAACATCACCATTAATGGGATAACGGCATAGATAAGCATCGAGGTTTTACGCGATCTAACCATTGTCCAACCCTTGTTCTTAGTGAACCACATCGGCAACCATCCGCCGGCAATACTCCCGATGCCGGCGATCAGATAAACCACTGCAACAGGGACACTTACCTCAAGACCTACCAATTTATACTCTGAGATCAAAAATGCCGGAAGCCAAAAAAGGAAAAACCACCATACTCCATCTGAAAGAAATTTTCCAACAGCATAGGCCCAGGTTTGTTTATAGGTTAGCAGTTTGCGCCATGGAATTACCGCTTCAGTTTCTCCCTCAACAGGAATTACAATCTCTTCATCACTTTGTATATGAGCAAGTTCTGAAGCCGATATACGTTTATGCCGTTCAGGAGTTTCATACAGTAAAAACCAGAAAATAAGCCATAGAAATCCAACGGCACCGGTTACTATAAATGCCATTTGCCAGCCGTAAGTAATAGCAAGCCATGGCACTACCAGGGGAGCAATGATAGCTCCAATATTGGTCCCGCTATTAAAAATACCTGTTGCAAATGCTCTTTCCCGTTTAGGGAACCACTCGGCCACAACTTTAATCGCAGCAGGAAAATTACCCGCTTCGGTTACCCCCAAAAATGCCCTAACCACTCCAAATCCAAAAGTCGTCTTTACAAATGCATGCATCACTGCGGCTATACTCCATAATATTAGAGATACTGCATAACCCATTTTACTCCCAACCCTGTCAATGATACTTCCAACGCCTAACATTCCAAGAGCATAAGCCAGTTGAAAGGCAGCTACAACGTTAGAGTAATCAGTTTCAGACCAATTAAATTCCTTTTCTAAATAAGGCTTCAAGAGACTGATTACCTGACGGTCAAGATAATTGATAGTTGTAGCGAAGAACACCAGCGAGCATATCGTCCAGCGATAATTAGTCATTTTTTGCATGCAGTCAAAAATTAAGCTTATCCATTCAGAGTGACAAAAATCTTATGATTTAAAGTAATTCTTAGCGTTAAAGTAGCAAATATTCTGAACCATTTGTCCAAGCCACTGGATATCGTTTGGCAATTCTCCATTTTCAACATCATTACCAATCAAATTACATACTATTCTTCTGAAGTATTCATGCCTTGGATAAGACATAAAGCTTCGAGAATCTGTGATCATACCAACGAATCGGCTCAATAAACCCATGCTTGAAAGTGCGTTGATCTGATCCACCATTCCGAATTTCTGATCCAAAAACCACCAGGCGGATCCGAACTGGATTTTACCAGGCACGGTTCCATCGTTAAAATTCCCCGCCATAGTAGCGAACATTTCATTATCAGCAGGATTGAGATTATAGATTATTGTTTTTGCAAGTCTGTTAGTAGAATCCAGTTTGTTTAAAAATTTAGACATGCCACGCGATTGTGAGAAATCACCCATAGAGTCAAAGCCGGTATCCGGACCTAACTCGCTAAGTAATCTTGAATTATTATTTCGTATAGCCCCTAGGTGATATTGCTGAACCCAGCCTTTTTCATGATCCCAATGTGCCAAATTAACGAGCATGCAAGACTTAAATTTAAGGACTTCAAGAGCATTCAAGGGCTCCTGCTTGAGGATTTTTAAAAATATCTGCTCAATTTCAGCGTCTGTATATTCTTCATAACAGAGTTGTTCAAGTCCATGATCAGACACCACACAGCCGTTCTGTGCAAAATGATCGTGCCTGCTTTTTAGCGCAAGCAGGTACTGACCAAAATTTACAATCTCTTTTCCGCAAACAGCTGCCAGTTTGTGTATGTAGGTATACAACTCTGATAAATTATCAGCATTCATGGCCTTATCGGGCCTGAATGAAGGCCGAACCACCACAGAAAATCCATCTGCTTTAATTTTCTTGTGGAACGACAGATCATCCAGAGGGTCATCTGTTGTACCAATACTCTCTACGTTCATCCTTTCAATCATTCGGCGAATAGAGTACTCCGGGGTTTGAAGTTTTGCGCTACACTCATCGTAAATCTTTCTTGCCGTGGCGGGAGAAAGAATTTCATGGATATCAAAATAACGCTGTAATTCGAGATGGGTCCAGTGATACAACGGATTTCGAAAAGTATAAGGAACAGTTTCTGCCCATTTTTCAAATTTTTCCCAATCGCTGGCATTGCCGGTAATATACTTTTCAGGTATCCCATTGGCCCTCATCGCGCGCCACTTATAATGATCGCCGTAGAGCCAAATTTGAGTCAGATTTTCGAAATTCGAATCAGCCGCAATCTGATCAGGCGGGAGATGACAATGGTAATCTATGATAGGTAAATGAGCTGCAAAATTGTTATAAAGATTTTG
This sequence comes from Daejeonella sp., assembly GCA_044341405.1. GTDB lineage: Bacteria > Bacteroidota > Bacteroidia > Sphingobacteriales > Sphingobacteriaceae > Daejeonella. Next base: position 7,614 of record JBIIRT010000048.1, read on the forward strand.
CGCTGTTATTGATTCAAGTAGGAAATCCTGATTTAAAAATGCTTTCATTTGCTTTATTAAATGAATAAAATGGAATTTTCCAATTCATTCTTAAAGCAATATCGTAAAATTTTATTGATCCTAAACCCTAACTATAACATGTTTTGTGATGCAGATCTGAGAGACTCTAATACAAAGACATTATTCTACTAAATGGTCGATTCAAAGGTGAAACTGGTGATTTAGTTAAATGAAGTGAGCAACTTAATTTCGTTACGATAAAGAATGATTTTCTTATCGTTTTCAAGCTGCTTTAACAGACGGGAAATAACCACACGGCTTGTCGCTAATTCGTCTGCAATCAATCCATGGGATGCTTTAATCACGCTTGAACCACTTAATCGTTGTTTCTCTTTCAGATATCCAATCAAACGTTCATCAAGTTTGTGAAAAGCAATACTCTCAATTGATTTTAAAAGCTCAATAAATCGTTCATTGAAACTACGCATGATATAATTCTTCCAGCTAGGATAGGCGCAAAGCCAATCGTCTAACTTGACGTGAGGGATCGCAATCAACTCCACATTGTCTTCAGCAATAGCTTTAACTTCACTCTTTTTTGCTTCAAGGCAACAGCTATAGGCCATAGAACAACTCTCATTGCTGGAGAGATAATACAGAAGAATTTCATTTTTCTTCTCATCCAGGCGATAAACCTTTACAGTTCCCTTGAGCACAATAGGCATCATACGAACATACTTGCCATAATCCATGATCAGATCACCTTCTTTAAACGTTTGGAAGATTCCGAATTGCTGTATTTCCTGAATTAGCTGAGGTTCGAAAATACTTTTGAGGATATCCAGATTTGCTGTCATTAAAAATGAAAGTTTAGAACAAAATTAGATTGTACCATATTTACTTTATTAATTATCTGTTTGCTGTTTCCGTAAGTTTCACCATTATTTAATTTGGCAACAAACAGTAGCTGAGCTTCGAGACCATTCAAAGTATTCGTAAAGGTATACCTAATATCTGTATTTATCTGGGTGTATGAAGGCATTCCATATTTATTCAAAATAAAATTTTTTGTATCCGGTAAATGATAGTATCCGGCTGCAACAGACGTTTTAAAGCCCGATTTTGGGAAGTTATAATTCACCTTAGCCATTATTGCATCCACATCTCCTAAGCCTTCATTTCGCTCACGGGGAAGAAAAGTAAAGAATGGATCCCTTCCCCATTCACGTGGAACTAGATATCGCCCCTGAGCTGTGATTCGATTATAGTTTAAAGATGTCTCCCAGGATTTGTCTTTCCATGCTAATCTGGCTCCAAAACTCAATGAATTTGCTCCTTTGGTAAAATAGGTTGCCGACTGATTTGAATTTCCTCCATCATTTATTGCATCTTGCCTTATAAATTGTGCCGAAGTCATCAGAGTTGAATTATTTTTGAAAGGAAAGGAAAAATCAGTCTGCAACATCGCTGTGTTAAAGACATTTTCTGTGAGCATATTCCAGCCCTGAAGCTTTATTCTTTTATTTAATTTGGAAGTTATACCTATCAAAGCCAAACCTTTGCTATGTATTTGATCGCTGTAAAGTGATGGGGTACCATCAGGATTTAGTCCGGCAGAATAGACCCCTATGGATTCTCCGGTATTGTACCATTTGGTAGTACCTCTAGGCGAAACACTATAAATCCATCCTCCCTCAATTTTAGTTCCTTTGATCTCATTTAATTCAGTCCATAATCCCTTTACTCCTGTTGGTCTCATACGACCATCCTGAAGATTGATAAATGGAGTATTTAATAACTGCCGGCCAAAAATCAAGGATGAATTTTTATAATTATATTTAAGATAAAGTTCCTCCAAACGATCAATATCTTTCTTATTTGCCGGATCTTCTATATCAAATAAACTTATTTCATAACGATTATATTGGCCGCTTTTAGGATCAGGGATTCCAAAATCTGAAGAACTAATATTGAAAATATAAAAACCACTGATCCCGAATTGAAAATTATGAAATTTTGCTGTCTCAAACCGCAAACCTCCGCCTACTGCATTGGCGTAATAATCGCTAAGTTCTTTCTCATTCAGAGTAATCATATTGAAATATCTGAAATGACCCTGTATCACCCCATTTTTGAAGGCAGCTAATAAAGATTTGCTATCCGTTGAATCCATACCCTTGCCTTTGTACATCTTGGGACGTTCAGAAACTTCCTGGTGTTGCGCTGAAACAATTATTGGAATCAGGAAAAATAAGGGCAAAAGGATTCTATATATGAAATTTTTGATATTCAAAACTTAAAATAAGATGATTTAAATGGGTTTTAGAGTTTGATATAGCTCCAGCCTTCCTGCTGTTTTTTAGCTATTTCTAGTACTCCCGAAATAACAGTACCTGCACCCGCAACTAACTGGTCAGCTGTAATTTTTCTTTTTTTCATGGCAAACTCGCAGGCAACAAAACTGACTCCTTTATCGGCATAAGCTTTGATCTCCTTTTGTACTACCGAAGAACTTTTTACTAGCATTTCTAATCCGCCTCCATGGCAAACTACCTCTACCTGCAGATCAGGTGCCACTCCAAAGTAGTTCTTCAATTGAGACATCAGGGTTTGATGAATAACCGTGTCTGCCGAAGTAAGCTGGAACACGATTTTAAGTCCTTTATATGGTGGATCCTTAGCAATACTCTGAGCATTGATACTATTTGAGAATGCAAATAATACAAGGATAAGGAGGAGTTTCTTCATTTGTTTGAAATTAATGTATTTCTTAAATATTAAATTATTAACGAAACTGATAATCAACCCCGGTAACCTGAGTCAGAAGTGTTTGAGAGGCATCTAAAACCTTTGCAGACATTGGCGGACTTGGAGTGACAGGTGAATTTACACTTAAATATTCTTTTAAAACCGAATGTAATGTAAATACGGTATTCTTTGGGTTAATTACACCTCTCATCCGGCAAAGCATATCTTCCGGATCACCCTCACGTTCGCATGCACAGATCCTATAAGTCCTAGCAAGATCGAGTGCATTACCATTAACTTCCACCTCTTTAACTCTCCGGCCATTCTCCTCAAAAGCCTTGAAGCTGATTTTCATGCCTTTAAATTTAATTACCCAACCTCCAAGCCGCTGCGAAGCATCCTTAGCGAACACATTATTAAGTTCTTTTTCAAGCCAATCGAAAATTTGTTTGCCGGTAACTGAACCGGTTCGGACAATGCTATCCACTGGTAGCATATCAAAAATATATCCGTTTGTAATTGGAATATTTCCTGTGTGATCTGGTGTGGAATTAGGCGGACAAAATCTAAATCCGTTCGACAAAACAATATCCGCTTCTTTAATTTTCCACTTTAAGGCATCAAGTATGAGGGTATCAATCGTGTTTTCAATAACAAAATAACGATACAGCGGAATTGTGCTGTAGCCGGCAATATGATTGATATCACCCTCAAAAGGCCGTTCATGGATCTCAATCAATTTAGAAATATCTTTATCGGCTTTAATTTTTTCAGAATCAATTTCAACCAACGAATACGTATCACCGATTACCTTCCCATCCTTTATTTTAAGCTCAAGTTTCCCCACAAATGAACCAAAAGCTCCTGGCTCAACAACTTTTGAATAGGTACACTGAATGGGTTTTCTTACCCTTTCATGGGTATCGCCACCTAAGATATAATCAACACCCTCACAATCAGGTAAGTTAGCTAAATGTATCTGTTGCGATAATCCAAGGTGAGAAAGCAATAATACATAGGCACATTGCTCCTGATTACGCAGAACATCCACATAATGAGCCAGGTTTTCTTCAGGCTTGGTGTAGATTATTCCTTTACTATAACCAGGCGACTGACGAATAGGAACCAATGGATCAGTATACCCAAGAAAACCAATTTTAATACCTCCTACGTTCCAGATATGATAGGGTTGAAAAATTAATTCCCCTCGCTTTCCATCCCCAAGATCATGATACATATTGGCACAAACTTTCGGAGCGTTTAATGCCCCTAATAAAGTCTGCATAGCTTTTTTGTGATAAATTACCTCCCAGTTACCCGGCAAATAAAGATCATAGCCTAGTTCATTTAAAACCGGAACCATTGCTTTGCCCGAAGTTTTTACAGATAGTTCACTACCCTGAAACATATCTCCGGTATCGATGATAAAAGTATTTGGATTCTTTGTCTTCTCTTTTCTCAGATACGTTGCCAGGTGAGCGTAGCCGCCAGTCTTACGAAATACCGCCTGATCATTTTCCCAGAATAGCTCATCATGGGGGTGAACCTGGCAATGAACATCCGTAGTTTGTAATATTGAAAGTGTAAATTCTCCCTGATTTTCTGCAAATGAACTTATCTCTGAAGATTCGTTCGCAATTGCCAATATCGGATTTGCAGAAACCAGAGCCGCTCCGGCACCCATAGTACCAATTTTCTTTAAAAAGCCTCTCCTATTATTTTCCATGTTACCTGTTTCGGGAAGTGTGCTGTACCTGTTTACTGTATGTCACTAAATTCTATTTTGCAGATTCAGTATTCCTCTTTAGTTCTTCTGCAATAGGCTTGAATGGTCCAAACTTATGTTGTTCTTCACTGAACTTATCTGAATACGGTCCAAAAGGATGATCAATTGGCTTTTTCGATTTATCCGGCCAATCTTTTGGGACATTAATGTGCGGTCGTTTTTGTGAATTAATGTAAGCCGCAACATCCCAGGCCTCTTCATCAGTAAGCATTGGGTTTTCAAAAGTTGCCCCCTGCGGCATGTTATACTTCACATACTTAGCAAAGTTTGATAAGCGGTACAAACCTGCTCCATCATTATAGCTGTTCTTGCCCCAAAGTGGTGGAAAAGTATACTCGGTTTTATCCGGATTTAACATCCCTGAACCATCGAGTTGATGGCAGCTCTGGCATTTTGTAGTATAAACGGCCTTCCCCATATCCGGATTGGCTGCTCTATCTAGATAGGCCAGATCTTTGAAACCAGAACCGGCAGCCTTTTCACCTTTTTTAACATTAGTGCCCAAAAAATTAATGTATGCCACAATAGCCTTCATTTCTTTACTCTCCGATTCTAATGCCGAACCATTCAAACTTCTCTCAAAACAATCATTCACGCGTTTTTCAATTCCTTCTTCAGTTCCACTCCTGGCTCTGAACTTGGGATATAATGAGGCTACAGATCCATAATTATTTCCAAATACCGCTGTTCCTGCGTTTAAATGACAATTCTGGCAATTCATACCATTGCTAATCTGCCCAACAGACCCATTTGGACCTAGGTACTTTGCTGTATGAGCAATAAGTTCCTTACCATACTCAACCTCTGCTTTTTGTTGTGCATCAGCAATTGTACTGACATCTGGAGCAATCCAAAATTCCTGAACAATCGATTTTACTTCAGCGATAGCAGCCGTTGAATCCTCCAACTTAACTTTTGGTTTTTCTGGCAGATTGATCAGATAATAGCCCAATAGAAGCGCAATTATAATCGCAATTAACAGTACCATGATCTTAATCAGATTTCCTATAACAGAAAACAGATCCTTTAATACATCGCCCTCATCATACTTCTGAGACATACAGCTTAAGGTTTAATGAGGTAATTTATTCTTGATTAGTCCGTAGAGATACGTTCCAACTAGTGCAAAGAAAAATACAATAACCATAGCCCAATACCCATATCCGATATTAACAACCATTGGCCCCGGACAGGCACCGCTCAAAGCCCAGCCTAGTCCGAAAATCGAACCCCCGATAAGGTAACGTAAAACAGATTTCTCTTTCGGATTAAACATAATCGGGTTGCCAGAAAAATCCCTCATACGAAACCTTTTGATTAAAGCGACACCCGCTACCCCCAGAGTAACCGCAGTACCAATGATTCCGTACATGTGAAAAGCCTGAAAGCGGAACATCTCCTGAATCCTGTACCAGGAAACTGCTTCAGATTTCGTCATTACAATTCCGAAAACTATACCCAACAATAAAAATTTTACAAATTTCATATCTTAAAATATTAAAGGAAGAAATAAATAAGTCATCAGTAAACCACCGATAAAGAAACCCACAACTGCAATCAATGATGGAACCTGAAGATCAGATAAACCGCTGATAGCATGTCCGGAAGTGCATCCCCCTGCATAACGTGATCCAAATCCAACCATTAAACCTCCAAATGCAAGCAGTAGGAATCCCTTTATAGATAAAATTGCATCAAGTCCGAAAAGCTCTGCTGGCTGCAAGGATTCTGGGGCAGCAATCCCCAATTTGGCTAAATCCTGGATTGTTGCTTCAGAAATCAGGACAGGTGCATCTGTAGACAAAAATTCACGGGCAATAAATCCACCCAGTATTGCCCCTACTAAAAATACGAGATTCCAGCTCTGTGTTTTCCAATCGAAGTCAAAAAATTTAGTTGATTTCCCCAGACCCGCAGCTGAGCAGATTGTTCTTAAATTTGAGGAGAATCCGAAAGATTGTCCGAAATACAATAAAAAGAACATGATAGCTGCTATCATTATGCCCGAGAACCACCAGGACCATGGTTGTAATATAAATTCCATCATATTTTGTTTAGTTGTTTAGGTGAAAAGAAATAATCGGCTTGAAGAGATGATTAATCAGTTTTTCCGTGGCGCTCTGATGGAATAATCCACCTTTACCGTGAGTGCCAATACAAACGATATCCATATTAATCATCTGATTGAAATGAATAACTCCATTTTCTACATCTTTATCATTGATAAGATGGCATTGATAATTGGAAATTCCATTTAATTCAGCAAACTGAATCATTTCATTTTCAACTTTTGCCCTCTCCAAATCAACATTTCCGGAAGTGATCTGAAGCATATGTATTTTGGTATCAAATGCCTTTATCAATTTATGCATTAAATTAAGATCTTCTTTTGCTGGCTGACTAAAGTTATGTACCAACAGAATATTGCGAATCTGCAGATCAGAACGATCACACATTAAAGAGAGTAATGGTGTTTTTGATTTTCGGGAAATGATTTGAGTTTCTGATCCTGAAAGTTTTTCCTTTAAACCACTGGCACCCTTTGTACCCATTACAATTAGATCAAATTGATTTGACTCGGTAAAGCTTAAGATCGCATCGGTTGTTTTACCTAGTACCAGGTGGGTTTTTATATGATCGCCATATAATACTTTCAAATTTGCAAGTTGCCTTTCTGCAATATCCTTCTGCTTTGTCACATAGTTAATATCAATTTCACCACAGGTTTGAATAGTTCCGGCTGAATCTATTGTCACGGTATCAGGCACATTCAAGACATGCAAAAAATGAATATCAATTGCTGTTTTTTCTTCCAGTCTTTGAACCATCAGGTAAGCAAATTCTGACTGTACAGAAAAATCTGTTGGAATTAGGATTTTAAGTGTTTCCATAATAATTAAATATCTAATTAATTCATTGAAATATTTTGCCAGGCACCCTGATTCTCAATATTGGAAATTCCTGATTGTAAAAGGATGCTTCTGGCAATATTGGCCCTATTACCGCTTCTGCAAACCAAAATCACTTTATCAAATTCACGCAAATTATCAATGTAATTTTCAATTTTATCAAGAGGATAATTCACACTGCCTTCAGCATGTCCGTCCATCATGAATTCATCCGCTGTTCTGACATCTACAATTATTGTTTTCATCTGTTTATATTTAATTCTTATTTCAACGTGTACTTTAATACTCAGGATTAACTTACATACTTATTTACAATTTCTACTGTACCACCATTCACAACATTTGCAAATCCATTTTGCTCCAGGTATGATTTAGCATGCGAGCTTCTATTTCCGCTTCTGCAAAAAACAATGATGTGCTTTTTACCTTTAAATTTTGTCAACTGCGATGAAATGCTATCGAGCGGAATATTTACCGACCCCCTTACATGATTCTGAGAAAATTCACTGGGAGATCTGACGTCAACTAAAAATGCACCTTCATTTATTATTTCTGTAAGATCCTGCTTGGCGGAACCTCCGAATAACCAATTTAATATCCCCATAATCGTATTTTTAAACTGTAAATTTTTTAATTACGCCAACTAATCCGTTCTTCTGAACTACACCACTTTGTCGCCACAATACTTTTCCCTGTTTGAATAAGATCAGTGTTGGCACTCCTTGTACCTGATATGCCGCTGCAGCCTGGGGGTTTTTATCAACATCAACTTTCAGGATACTTACTGCATCACCTACTTCTTGCTTAACATCTTTTAATATGGGTGCCATAACCTTACATGGACCGCACCATTCTGCAAAAAAATCTACAAGCACCGGCTTGTCTGATTCAATTAATTCGTTGAATGTCATAACTGATTATTTAACTTCTTCATAGCTAATTTCTTTCGATTCGCTAACGTTTTTGGAAGGTGGAGCAGCACATGCTCCCGCGCCGCAACAAGAGGTATTAAAAACAGCCATACCTGTAAAAAGTAACCCTATCAAACCGAACATTATATCTGAAGCCATTACAGCCTGAACCAGAATTATAAGTCCGATTCCCAAACGAAGAAATCTGATGATGTTCCAATTACTAAAAATTATCGCTTTCATAGGAATAGGTTGTTAGGGTAAATTATATCACAAAAGTAAGGACTGCCAACTGTGATCTGAGTAACAAAGGTTACAAATGAAAATTTCAGGGTTGGATTTCATCGTAAGGAATAATTCCCGATATGCTTTGGGCTATCCCTGAGTTTTCTTTTCTGTTTAAAAAAACCTGGATAGTCTGATATAAAATATCAGAAAAGCGATTACTCAGAATGCCGTTTTGAGTTAAAAGCCGCAAATGAGCATTAAAAGACTGTTTAATGCCATGCCGACGACAGCAAAATACAATGACGTACTAACAAGCCAGCAGTGTTCTGTCAATTGCCATATCAGTGCTTTCAATCACCAGATTTTCACGGAGAATAAGATCCTTATTTAGAGTATCATTTAACTGCATAGCTCCATAATCAATAAACCGGCACACAATAATCACTCTTCCAGAATAGCTTATTTGTACAGCACATCCGCCTGTTCGCTATCATTCCAGCGGTTGCTGTTATGGCAGCCACAATAAACAAGGCATTTACAATTCCGAAAGAATCTGCCAATATCCCACTCAAAATTGCTCCAAAAACATATCCGCTATCCCGCCATAGCCTGAATATACTCAGACTCTCAGCTCGTTGTGAAGGATGAGTGCCTTCGGCTATAACAGAAAGAAAATTAGGATAAACTAAGGCTGTTCCAAATCCAAGAAGGACCGATGCAAGAACTAACAAAGACAAAGAACCTGCAAGAGCAATCATGATTATGGCTAGAGCCTGCATAAACATACCTGAAGTGATGATCTGTTTCTTACAATGTGTATCGCCCAATTTTCCGGTAAATAATTGAGAAATTCCCCAAACAGCAGGGTAAATTCCCGCAATTATTCCAATCTGACCTATTCCATAGCCTTTTTGCAACAACAACACGGGCAATAAACCCCAGACTACCCCATCATTCAGATTATTCACTAAACCATTTATGGTTACCGAACCCAAATTTTGATGTTTCCAGGTTGTTTCCTTCCATACATTCTGAAGCAAAGGTACTTTGCTCGTCACACTTTCAGCATTTACAAAATGAGTCGTGTCCTTAACCAGAAAAACTGTAGTTAATAAACCTGCAATTGAAAATATTACACCAGGGATAAAGGGGAAAAATGCGTAACCATAATCCAGCGCGATTGAGCTTGCCAGCCAAGCTGCAAGTCCGACCGAAAGATAACCCGCAAATTCATTGATGCCCATTGCAAGGCCCCGGTTCTTTGATCCAACAAGATCAATCTTCATAATTACAGTTGCACTCCAGGCCAAACCCTGGTTGAGCCCTAATAAAATATTGGCTGCAATTACCCAATTCCAGTTTTGCGCATACATCAATAAGAATGGCACTGGTAATGCAGCAATCCACCCGATGATCAGTATAGTTTTACGACTTAGTTTTTTGGAAAGCTGAGCAACAGCATAATTACTTAGCGATTTACTGATACCGAATGCAATAATGAAAGACATTAAGGCAGTGTTTGCATTGATCCCGAATTCCAGTTTCCCGAAATCAGGCATAATTGAACGTTCCAGGCCAAGCATCGCACCGACAAAGGCATTCACCAATACCAGTAAAGCAAATTGATACCTGTTTTTATCTAAACCCTGCATATTTCAATTAAAGTAGAAATTCAAAACCTGAGCCTTATTATCAAACAAGGAGAGGCATTCGCTGAAACGCCTCCCCTTGAAAATCAGAAAGATAAACCGGCTGATCAGGCAGGCATCATCTTACTCTGGCAAACAAAATCAGTTTTGGGAATACTGGTAGAACTGATCGCTCCAAATCCACCTGCAATTTCCGTGAAGTTTCTGTAACCTCTCGCCTGAAGAATAGAAGCCGCCATCATACTGCGGTAACCACCAGCACAGTGTAAGAAAAAATGCTGTTTTGGATCTACATCCTTGATCCAGTCATTTATGTAAGCTAATGGCCTATTGTAAGCATTATCGACATGTTCTGCAGCATATTCACTTTCTCTGCGAACATCAAGCACCATATCCTTTTCAGGTCTGAATTCATTTGCAAACTGCTCTGCAGTGATACGATCAACTACATCAGCTTCTTTACCTGAATCTAACCAGGCTTTGAATCCACCTTTCAAGTGTCCAAGAATATTGTCAAATCCTACACGACTCAAACGGGTAACTGCTTCTTCCTCTTTTCCTTCATCAGTAACCAATAAAATCCCTTGTTTAACATCAACAATCAAAGCTCCTACCCACGGTGCGAAATCACCAGCTAGTCCGATGTTGACTGATTGCGGGATAAATCCTTTATAGAAAATTGTATTCTCTCTTGTATCCAGAATCAGTGCATCTGTGTTTTCTGCTGCTGCTTCAAACTCATCGGCATTCAGAGCTCTCATACCATTGTTTAACACGGTGTCAAAGCTCTCGTATCCCTTTTTATTCATGGCAACATTCAAACCAAAATAAGCAGGTGGGGGAAGAAGACCTTCCGTTACCGCTTTCACAAAAGATTCTTTATCTGGCTGATTCAGTGCGTAATTGACCTTCTTCTGATTACCCAAAGTATCTACGGTTTCTTTCATCATATTTTTACCGCAAGCACTACCTGCACCATGGGCAGGATATACAATAACATCATCTGCCAAAGGCATTATTTTGTTATTGAGGCTATCATATAGTAATCCGGCCAGTTCATCCTGTGTCATATGGGCTGCCTTTTGTGCAAGATCAGGACGACCTACATCACCCAAAAACAAAGTGTCACCGCTAAAAATACAATGGTCTTTTCCTTGCTCATCCTTCAACAAAAAAGTGGTGCTTTCCATGGTATGACCGGGAGTATGTAAAACCTTAATGGTTATATCACCTACCTTAAATTCCTGGCCGTCTATGGCAGAAATACATTCAAACTCGCAGTTTGCATTCGGTCCATAAACAATTGGAGCTCCAGTTTTTCTGCTCAGATCAACGTGACCGCTGACAAAATCTGCATGAAAATGAGTCTCAAAAATGTATTTTAGTTTAACCCCATCCTTGCTAAGTCTTCCAAGATAAGGCTCCACTTCACGAAGTGGGTCTATAATTGCAGCTTCGCCATTGCTGGTGATGTAATAGGCACCTTGTGCCAAACATCCGGTATAAATTTGCTCTACATTCATGTTGTTAAATTTGATAGTACAAAAATCGTGAATATTACTCATCGGAATGGTAACATTTGTTGCAAATAAAAAATTCGCCGAAAATTAATCCGGCGAATTCAAACAACAAAAAACAAGAAATTTTAAGACACTAAAGGTTCCCCTTTATTGACCCAATCATTAATACTCCCTGAATAATTAGAGATATTAGTAAACCCATTTTTTATCAGAATGGAGTAGCCAATAGTGGCTCTGTCTCCACTCTGACAGTGAATCAATACCTTTTTATCTTTACTTATCTTATCAAGATTCTGAGGCAACGTTCCCACAAAAACGTTATCAGCATTCGCGATATGTCCGGAGTTGAATTCGGTCAGGCCTCTCAGATCTACAATCTGTATATCTTCTTTCATCAACCTTTTGGCTTCATCAATTGATATTACATTTGCCTTTTCAAGTTTCCCACCAGACTCTGTCCATATTGAAGTTGAAGGGACATATCCATAGATATTATCCAGTCCAATACGCATTAATTTTCTGGTAAGATCATCCAGCTTTGACTCGTCAGCAAGAATAATAAACTGCTCATCATACTTCAGGAACCAACCTGCCCAGGTTGCGAATGCATTATTACCCTGTATGTTCAAACTACCAGGAATAAATCCAGCTGCAAAATCAACTTTATCTCTAGCGTCCAGTACTTTCATCCCTGTATTCATTGCTTCTTTTAAATCTGAAGCCGATAATTTCTTCAATACTGGCACTTTTGTCAGTAACGGACGATCAACTTTATTAAGTTTTTTCATCATTGCAAAATACTTTGGAGGCTCAGGCTGATCAGCTAAAAGATACTGAACAAAGCCCTTCTCATCATTGTCATATTGCAATGCCCAGTTTCTTAAC
>JBIIRT010000159.1:0-5677 GCA_044341405.1 Daejeonella sp.
AATTGATGTGTTCAAGAATGCCAAAAACGTTTGCAATGATTGCCCAAAATATCAAATTCTCTGTTTTCACTTCCCAATTGTTAAAATATAGCTGGATAATAAATACTAACGGAATTAAACCTATCATAAAAAGGTTGTTTTTTTTCGATTTTCTAAAAAATATTAGATTCTTGTTTTGGTCAAATGGCTTTCCTGTAAGCCTATTAAGTTTTAGCTTCCAATAATGTTGTCCTTGAAACAATATGAAAATGCACAGAACTAAGCCATATAAAATAAATATTATATCAAGAAATGAATTAGTAAAGAGCAAATAGATTGCAATTAATGGGAAAGTAATAAATGCGTGCATCCGTTCCATTGGATAATACCAATTTAACCGTTTTATTAAATCTTTTTTTGTCATTTTTCTGTTTTTATTTATTGTCAGTTTGTACACTTGCAGCTAACTTATTACTTATTACTTATAACTTATAACTTAAATAAGTTTCTGATAAGTCCTCCACCATAAATCGGGCATCTCGCCTGAATTGGCAGTCTGGTAATCTTCATAGCGGCAAGGAACCAGGTGATGTCTTTCATTTTTCGACTTGCCTGAAGGATAAGGTACCTGCATCCACCAACGATCAGATTTCTTACTTTTGACAAATACCAGTTCATAAGAACCGTCTTTGAGTCCGGCTCTGTAGGTGATGTATTGCGATTTAGGCAATAAAGGATACTCCTTCTTCCTACTGTAAAATCCATCTATAAAATACCAAACCATCTGGGCTAGCAACATAGCAGTTTGACCATTCTGATCATGTACCGGATTAAATTCATAGAACCCAATCGAAGTAAGCTTATCATTCATGCCAGCATACCTTGCAATCTGACAGGCATTTTCTCCATAAAACCCATTGGGGGTGGCATTAGCATTGCCGGCTGCATCTGAAGAACGAATAGCTGAAATATCAAAACTGATCATATTCGCATTTCGGATTACAGGTTCAGCAAGATTAATATTACCTGCAAAATCTCCCAAGCGATGCACATCAAAATATAGCTTATCCATTAGTTTCAGGCTTTCCTGATTTACATAGAAGGTCTGATATCCTATATTACTAAAATTGAAAAGGAAATTGGGTTCATGTAAAAAAATCTTATTCAAATAAGAAATTGAAGTAGTCTCAATCGTTCCGTCGATATTGTCGTCAAGATCGAAATGTGAATCCACCACCAAGAGATCAACCTTCTTTTCTAATTCTTCATAGGCCATGAATTGAGGATATGTCAGGTCTTGGCCGCCACCAATTATCACAGGAATAATGTTCTTTTTTATTAACTCAACTACCAGGAGCTTGAGCGCAACGTAGGTATCAGAAACTTTGTGCCCTGCACGAATGTTACCAAGATCTACGATACGCGTATTATAATTTCCCTCATTAAGCTCATAAAATTTTTTCCTGAACGTATCCGGAGCAAGAGCAGTTCCAGTATTGTTGATGGAGTTACGATCCTCTAAAACACCGATCAAGGCTATATCAAATAACCCATCATCAAGATCGGGAAAATTATCATGATAGACTGTTATCTTGGTTCCAAGGTGACTTGTATAGAAACCATTTTCCGGGCTAATGGATTCGAAATCAACCGGACTAAGAAAATCAGATAGTGACATAATAAACGTTCCCGTAATTTAATTGACAGATTTTTTTTATTGAACAGCCCCCGATTAATTTTACTTTAAACAATTTGAAGAAGAATCAGATAATTGAGAACATACACAAAGCAAATATCAGTTTATTCAGTTACTTTTGAAAGCATTTAAAAAAATTCATCCGGATGATTTTAGTTACCGGCGCTACCGGTTTTTTAGGTTCAGAATTAATCAGCCAATTGTTGCTCAGAGGAGAAAAAATCAGAGCAATAAAGCGGACTACATCCCGGATACCCCAGCTTTTAGCAGATAAAAAAGATCTTGAGTGGATCGATGCAGATATCCTTGATTATTTTACACTCAGTGACGCTATGGATGGGATAAGCTATGTGTATCATTGTGCTGCACTTATTTCCTTTGAACCCAAAGATAAAAAGGAGATGCTGAAAGTGAATGTAGAAGGTACTGTAAACCTGTTGAACATTTGTTTGGAAAAAAATATACGGCGCTTCTTGCATGTGAGCTCCATTGCGGCTCTAGGTGATAGCAAACAGGGGGAGCTAATTACAGAAAAGGATCATTGGGAATTTGGATCTGGCCAGAGTGCATATTCTATATCAAAATACAAGAGTGAGATGGAAGTATTTAGAGCGGCGGCAGAAGGATTAAACATGGTCATTGTAAACCCTTCAATCATTATTGGCAAAAATGCCGGTAAAGAAGGAAGCGGACAGCTTTTTGAATCTATTCGTACCGGTCTAAATTATTTTCCCGGAGGAAGTAGTGGCTATGTGGATGTGATGGATGTTGCCAAAATCATGATCCTTTTAATGGAAAGCAACATTAGGGATGAACGTTATATTATCAATTCAGAGAACTTGACCTACAAAGAATTTTTCTCTAAAATTGCCTTGAATTTTGGGAAAAAATTACCTTCTGTAGCTTTAAAGCCCTGGATGATGTATTTCGCCTGGATTGGAAGCAAAATAATTACTCCAATAACTGGAAAACGTTTTGGATTAAGTTTAGAAACGGTTCGTAGTGCATTCAAAAAACATCAGTATTCTAATGAAAAAATTAAAAAGACACTAAATTTTAATTTTAAGGCCGTTGATGAATCAATCAGCGAAATTTGCCTGAACTTTAAAAATACTTAATACTCTAATTTTTACAGCCTTGAAGCAGTTTTACATCATAGATTTCGACAGTACATTTACCCAGGTAGAAGCCCTGGATGAACTTGCCCGAATCTCATTAATGAACCATCCCGACAGGGAAAAAATCTACCGGAAGATTGAGAATCTGACTAATGCAGCAATGGAGGGTAAAATGTCATTCCGTGAGAGCCTGACCGGCCGGGTGCAACTACTAGAGGCAGATCGAACTCATTTAAAAACTTTAGTCAGTTTATTAAAAAAGAAGGTTTCTTCGTCATTCTCCAGGAATAAAACATTTTTTAAAAAGCATTCAGATTCAGTACTTATTGTATCTGGAGGATTTAAAGAATTTATTACCCCTGTTGTACTTCCCTATCATATCCACAAGGAAAATATTTATGCCAACACTTTTGTTTTTGATGAAAATGGGAAGATTATTGGATATGATGAAAATAACCCGCTTTCTAGTGAGGGAGGAAAAGTAAAATTATTGAAAGAACTCGATTTGAAGGGCGATATCTACGGGATTGGCGATGGACATTCAGATTTCCAGTTGAAAGAATTTGGGATGATCAAGAAGTTCTATGCCTTCACTGAGAATATAGAGCGTAAAACTGTTGCAGAAAAAGCCGATCATGTTACACCAAGTTTTGACGAGTTTCTTTATGTCAATAATTTACCAAGAGCGATTTCGTATCCAAAAAACAGGATTCTTTGTCTGGTGATTGGAAATGTACCTGAACTTGCCATTCAAACATTAAAAAATGATGGATTTTCCATTCGGCATAAAAAAACCTTCGAAGAAAAATATGTGCCTGATGTAGGAATGATGCTTTTGGCAAATGGTGAATTTCTTGAAAGGGAAAAACTAGAACGAGCTGTAAAACTAAAGACGATTGGCTACCTTGGAAACAGTGAACCAAAGCTTTCTCATGGTTTGTGTACTGATATGGGCATTGTCATATTTGACGATCCGAAAAATAGTCCCAAAAATCCTGCATTTATTGCAAAAAGGATGATCAATTTTATTAACCATGGCCATACGTATGTAAGTGCAAACTTTCCAAATCTTCAACTTCCGAGAATATCAGGAGCACATCGCCTGATTCACATACATAAAAACATGCCAGGCATCATGGCTCAGATCAATACAGTATTTGCTGATCATCACATCAATATTGTGGGGCAATACCTGATGACAAATCCTAGTATTGGTTATGTTATAACTGATGTGAGCGATGAATATGACAAAAAGGTATTGAAGGCCCTGAAGCAAATTGATCAAACAATAAAGTTCAGAATACTTTATTAAACTTAAAGTAAAAAGCTCAAAACTGAAAGCAGAGGGCAGTTTACAATACGGTTTTTCAACAAAAATCATTAAATTGGCAGCCTGATTAAATTTTAATACTGTGTCTGATAAAATAAATATTTCTATCACAAAAGTTGCCAAATCAAGGTTAGCTGAAATCGATTTCAATAATTTACCTTTTGGCAAAACCTTTTCCGATCATATGTTCATTGCTGATTACAGTGATGGGAAATGGAGAGACTTTAAAATAGTGCCTTTCGGAGAGATTGGCTTTAGTCCTGCGATGTCTTCCCTGCATTACGGACAGGCATTTTTTGAAGGCATAAAGGCTTATAAACATGCTAATGGAAACGTAAGCATCTTCCGTCCGGATAAAAATGCAGAACGGTTTAATCTTTCGGCACAGCGCTTGTGTATGCCCGAACTTCCGGTTGATATCTTTTTACAAAGTATTGAAGCACTGGTTGATTTGGACAGGGATTGGGTGCCTTCAAAAGCAAATCATAGCCTTTATATCAGGCCATTTATGTTTGCCACCGATCCATTTTTGGGTGTAACTCCTTCATCAACATATAAATACATTGTTTTAACCGGACCAGTTGGCCCATACTTTTCAAAAAACCTGAAGGTAAAAGTTGAAACCTTTTATTCAAGAGCGAGTGAAGGTGGTTTCGGTTTTGCTAAAGCTGCAGGTAATTATGGTGGCTCTATGCTGCCGGGAATGAAAGCCACTCAGGAAGGTTTTGACCAGCTGATTTGGACAGATTCGAAAGAACATGCCTACATTGAAGAACTGGGAGCTGCCAATATCATGTTCATGATGGATGGAAAGTTAATTACTCCTTCTACCAGAGATACCATTCTGAAAGGCGTAACCCGTGACACCGTTTTAACTTTAGCGAAAAGCTGGAAAATTGAAATTGAAGAACGCAGAATTTCTGTTGAGGAAATTATTACTGGAATTAAAGAGGGCCGGATTACCGATGCATTTGGTGTTGGTACCGCAGCGACAATTGCTCATATTGCAGAAATCGGATATGAGGGAGAACTCTATACCCTTCCTGATCCGGAAAAGCGCGTATTCTCCAATAAGGTACTGGATGTATTAAATGAATTAAGATATGGGCGCTCAGTTGATGAGCAGGGGTGGAATTTTATGGTCCGGGTCTAGCCCGGACTGACAAGGGTCCGGATCGGAGTCCGGACTGACAAGGGTCCGGATCGGGGGGTCCGGACTGACAAGGGATAAAAACAGGACGTGTCAGTCCGGGCATGTCAGTCCGGACTTGATCCGGATCCGGACCTGTTCATTCTTCGAATATCACGTTTCTTAATTCTTTCGTCGCGTCTTTCTTCTCTGTTAATTCGTTCAATTTCCATCTTGCGCAGCCTCATGGCTATTTCTCTTTGAGTGGCAGCATCAAATCCAATTGTATACAACAGCCCTTGTGCAAATCCCTTCCATATCATATTTAAAAATGAAGAACGGTCAGGTCGGGCATAATTAAATAGTCCCCTACGCACCACCTTTCCCCTCTCAGGATTATCGTCTTTAATTATTAAAATATTTGC
>JBIIRT010000160.1:0-5648 GCA_044341405.1 Daejeonella sp.
AGGTATAATCAAGAGCAGGCAATAGTTTTTAATACGTATCAGCTATACAGAACTGATAAATTAACATCCCTTAAGGCAGATATTAGATTAGCAGTTTCTGACAATTTTATTCTTGGAGCCAAACTGGTGAGAGGAGCTTATATGGAAAAGGAACGTGATCGAGCTGTTGAAATGGCTTATGTTTCGCCCATACATATTGACAAAGAATTAACAGACAGAGATTACAACAATGCATTAAGGCTATGCATCAGCAAGATTGAATTTGTTTCTATTATTGCTGGAACTCATAATGAATTTAGTTGCAAATCATTAACTCAATTGTTAGATGAACAGGGTATATCTTCTAATCATGAGCATGTTTATTTCTCTCAATTACTTGGGATGAGTGATAATTTAAGTTTCAATTTGGCTGAAGCAGAATATAATGTGGCTAAGTATGTTCCTTATGGTCCTGTAAAATCGGTTATGCCATATCTGTTCAGAAGGGCAGAGGAAAATACATCTGTAGCAGGGCAGATGGGCAGAGAACTTCGATTGATCTCTGGTGAGATGAAACGTAGGAAACTGAACTGAATTAGTATCAAGAACCAAGAGCCAAGAATCAAGACTAAATCCTGGTTCATTTAAAATTTGTATTCTAGCATATTAATCCAGACTAATTCCAGTGATAATTACGATATATTACAGACAACTGAAAAATGGCAACAGACCACAGAGAAAGTATTAAGAACCAGACTAAAAATGCTAATTTTCAATTAACTCCAATCTGTCTTCTGTCTTGATTCTTGGCTCTTGGTTCCTGGTTCAAGAATCAGAAATAAAGTATTTAAATTTTAATCATCATATTACTCCAATCTGTCTTGATTCTTGGCTCTTGGATCAAGAATCAGAAATAAAGTATTAAATATTAAACGTTTTATCACTCCAATCTGTCTTGGCTCTTGGTTCCTGGTTCAAAACATTTGTTTGCTTAGTATTCCAGAATCATATAAATAGCTTTCTAGTGTTTCATCTTGAGTCAAAAGGTGTGTTTTAAGTCCGAGGTTATCAGCTGTTTTTAAATGCTGCGGACTATCATCTATAAAAAGAGTTTCATTGGGTAGGAGATTATTTTCACGCATGACAAATTCAAAAATCTCCGGATTTGGTTTTCTCATGTTCATGAGATGGGAGTAATAATCTTTTTCAAAAAATAATGCATTAGAATCCAATTGGTGCTCTCTTTTGAGGTAGTCAATAATCCAGTTGTAGTGGATTTCATTATTATTACTGAGCAGGAAGGTTCTGTACTTCTCTTTTACCTTCAAAAGGAGATCATGATTGGGTTCAGGTACCCCAATTAGCAGGGAGTTCCAGGCTTTGTCAATCTCTGTATCAGTCAGACTTTCAATTCCGGCAACTTTTCTGATTCCATCCCTGAAATCTGAAGAGGAAATCAGGCCTTGCTCAAACTGATCAAAAAGTGAATTGTGACTTTTGTGAGAGAAAAAATTTTCTACGTTTTTTACCCCAAGTGCTGTAAAACTTTGCTGTGCACGATTGAAGTCTATAGTAAAAATGACATTGCCATAATCGAAAATTATATTTCTAATCTTATTCATCTACGCATGAGTTAAGTTAATTTCTTGCCTTTGAAAGATCAAAGAACCGTTTTTTAGGTGATATTAACTATTAAGTGAATTTTTTCCAAATGGCTATTCTATTTTTCCTATAAATTGCAGCATTAATTACGCGCTAAATTTGTTTCGGGATGAGATTTTAGTTCGCAGGTTAGGATTTATGATGTTGGGTATTGCAATCTAGGCGCTAAGTTTTGTATTAGAACTTTTTTAACAATTTGAGAAGATGTTATTCTGAATTAATTTTAAAAAACCAGGGATATAATTTCTTCTATATTACGTGTCATTGTTAAACTAAATTTATCGGCTATGACTGCTGGGTAAAAAATTGATTAGAAATTTTCACTACTAGAAGTACTGATAATAAGCAGCTTGTATTAATATTTTGCACTTTTGAAAGTATTTCATTGAAAAGTTCAGTAGGATAATCTGGGTGGAAAGTGAATGGGGGAAAGGCAGTAAATCATGGGCCGCTTTTATCAATAGTAATCGGGCAATTCCTTTTCAGGACATATTTTGTTTATTTAAGAGTTTTATTTCCAATCTTTAAATAAAATATATTAGTTTTTATCATCATCAATTTAATGACATGTCGTTACTTATTGTTTTACTAGGGCTTCTATTGCTGCTTTTGCTTATCGTTAAAAAGGTAAGTCCGATGTTGGCATTACTCATCGTATCAATCATTACCGGACTTATGCTGGGTATGTCGCCAGTTAAAGTAATGGCAAGTATTTCCGGTGGTATTGGGAGTACTCTGGGAGGTATGATTATGGTTCTGGCATTGGGTGCCATGTTGGGCAAGTTGATTGAAGAAAGTGGTTCTTCTAAAAAAATTGTATTTATTCTGATTCGTCTTTTTGGAATCAGGAATATTCAGTGGGCTATTTTATCCACAGGTTTGCTGGTTGGTATTCCTTTGTTTTATAATGCGGGATTTGTAGTTCTTGTCCCCCTCATCTTTGCTATTGCTTCTACAACCAGGTTGCCTATTTTATATCTGGCTTTGCCAATGGCCGCTTCCTTATCAGTAACTCATGGTTTTCTTCCACCGCACCCGGGTCCTTTAGCAATAGCTTCCATTTTGAATGCCGATGTAGGACTAATTCTTATTTATGGTTTGATATTAACCTTCCCAATTGCAATTGCTAGCGGGATAATTTTACCTAGAATAATTTTAAAAAATAACTTCACTTTTTCTGATCGGATGGAGTATGTGCCTGAGGAAGAAAAGCTTTTGCCATCAGGAACTAGAAGTTTTATTTCTGCCTTGCTTCCGGTGTTCCTCATTATAATAGGTACTGCAGGTAACTTTCTGTTTAAATCTGAGTCAATCAATCCTTTGTTTGTTTTTATTTCAGATCCTACAATAGCCTTACTCATCTCGGTTATTGTGTGCATAATTGCCATTAAAATGCCCATAGCAAATGCTATGGATCACTGTGCTGAGGGTCTTAAAAGTATTGCTATGATTATTTTGATCATCGCAGCGGGAGGAGCATTCAAGCAGGTACTTATTGACAGTGGGGTAGGAGATACGGTCAAAGAGATTTCTTCAAGGTTTGACTTATCCCCTTTGTTCCTTGCATGGCTTATTGCCGCATTAATCAGGGTTACTCTTGGTTCGGCTACGGTGGCTGGACTTACGGCAGCTGGTATCGTGTTGCCACTGGCGGGAAATGGGGTATCGGCAGAACTGATGGTGCTATCGATTGGTGCAGGTAGTCTGATGTTCTCTCATGTAAATGATACAGGGTTTTGGATGTTTAAAGAATATTTCAAGCTTAGTTTAAAACAGACTTTCGGTACTTGGACTTTGATGGAGAGTTTGGTTTCAATCCTAGGTCTGCTCGGTGTGCTTGCAATCAATCAGTTGATTTAAGATTTTGAAAATTAAGATGCAAAATGAGATTGGACTTTAGGAATTAATTTTGAAACTCTTAATCCTAAAATATTGTTCTGTATCAATTTCCAATAATTCCTAAATTCTATTTTATAATCCCAAAGCATTTCCGTAAAATTGCATCCGCCTTTGCTAAAGCTACGGCGGACAGGCCCTGCGCCCATAGCTCAGTTGGTTAGAGTAGAAGACTCATAATCTTTTGGTCCCTGGTTCGAGCCCAGGTGGGCGCACAATAAAAGCAATCCGAATGGATTGCTTTTTTTATAGGTTAATACCTGGGTGCGAAGCTTTTTCCTAACTCAGGAGGAAAATCCGAGTAAGCATGGAGTAAAAATGCATTGTTTACTTTTTACGGGTGTACAAAACTATCCCGGCTACAAGAACTGATCGCCAATTAAACTGGCTGTGTTTGATCAGTGTCAGAACGTATTTGTTAGATAAAAAATCTGGACAAAATAATTAACATGAAAATAACAGACTTACCATTTAATAAATTAATAGGTATAAATTTATCTTCAGACACTGAATATCTCTTAAGTTTAGACGACAGAGAAAACTATACTAATCATTTAGGAACGGTTCACGCAAGTGCTTTATTCTCTTTAGCTGAAGCTACGAGCGGACATTTTTTGATCATTAATTTTCCAGAATTTGATTCGGAACTTATAGCTGTTGTTAGACAAGTAGAAGTTAAGTATAAAAAACCTGCGAAGGGACAAGTAAATTCAACTGCAATATTAACCGACAATACAATAGACGAAATCAAAGAGCAACTAAGGACGAGAAAACGAGCATCTGTAAGGTTAAAAATTGAATTATATGACATTAATAAAATAAATGTTATGACTGGCATCTTTGAGTGGTTTGTAACAGTATTAACCACCAACACTTGACAGTACTTACAAGAAATTGGTGATTTAATGATTTATGCAGATCCTAATCATATTAGTATTTTATTAGAACAATGAACAACACAAATTTACCTCCCAAACACCTTCTCTTAGTTCTTCTTATCGTGTTGATTTGGGGTGTCAATTTCGTTGCTGTCTTTATTGCACTCGAGAATTTTCCTCCTTTCTTGTTATCTGCGATTCGCTTCGCGCTTTCAGCCCTTCCATGGGTGTTTTTCATGCCAAGACCCAAAGGTTCTGTAAAGCTGATTGTGTATTATGGCCTCTTTAATTTTGCACTACAGTTTGGGTTCATTTTTACCGGAATTCAACTTGGGATATCACCTGGACTTGCCTCTCTTGTTCTCCAGATTCAGGTATTCTTTTCAATGGGCCTTGCTTTCTTGTTCTTTCAGGACCGTCCAAGCCCTTTTAAAATAGTTGGTTCTCTGATTTCTTTCATTGGAATTGGTATTGTGGCATATCATTTGAATGGAGGGAGTACCTTATTAGGTCTGATTTTGATGTTACTTGCCGCCATTTCATGGTCTGCGGGGAATATATGTACAAAGAAAATCCATTCCGAATCTCCACTTGCGTTGGTAGTCTGGGGTAATCTGGCAGCCTTTCCGGTGATGATTCTTGTCTCTTATGTTTTTGAAGGACCCAGTGTTATCCAGAGCTCAATTCAAAATATGTCATGGCCGGGTATTGGAGCTGTGCTTTATATTGTTTACTTCTCAACAATTATTGGTTATGGTGCCTGGGCATTTCTGATGAAGTCTTATTCAACATCTGTTGTTGTACCTTTTACTCTGTTGGTACCACTTGTAGGATTTATTAGTTCGGCATTGTATCTGGGCGAGGAGCTTCAACTTTGGAAGCTCTTAGCTGCGGTTTTCATTCTGGGCGGATTAATCTTTGGTTTGCTTGAAAAGCAGATTAGGTCGTGGCTTTCGCCAAGATGACAAATCGATTTTAATTAAACAAGAGATTCCGATTCATAGACTGGAATCGGATTATTCCCTCAAATTGACAAATTATTCTATTTGCTAATTTGCTCATTCCCAAATCACTAGTGTCCGGGGAACTTTAAATTGTAAAATAAAAGATCAAATTCTTAGCTCATAATTATTATCTCTACTTTTCCTGCAGCAGAAAAGTAGCAAAATGCCGCCGCTGCACCTGATGCTATAAAAGTTAATGCTTTGGCCTGGACTGTGCATGCCGCACCAG
>JBIIRT010000161.1:0-5638 GCA_044341405.1 Daejeonella sp.
ATAGTCGCCCGACAAATCCTTCGAGGAAAATTACCGGAAGAAATACTGCTGCCAGAGTTACAGATATGGAAATTACTGCAAAAAATATCTCATTAGAACCTTTGATTGCGGCCTCAATCGGACTATAGCCTTCTTCCAGTTTTTTAAATATATTTTCTGTTACAACAATTCCATCATCTACTACCAAACCGGTAGCCAGAACAATAGCAAGCAGCGTAAGTACATTGATGGAAAATCCAAAAAGATACATGATGAAGAACGTGAATATCAATGATACAGGAATATCAATTAACGGTCTGAAAGCAATACTCCAGTCTCTGAAGAACAGAAATATGATCAAGATAACCAGAATCAGAGAAATTAATATTGTTTCTGCGACCTCGGTTACCGAGCGTTTTATGAATATTGTTGAATCTATCCCAATATCAGTCTTATAATCTTCCGGAAGATCTTTTTTTATTTGCTCATACCTTTTATAGAATTCATTGGAGATTTCAAGATAATTTGAGCCTGGCTGCGGAATAAGGCCTAATCCGATCATTGGCGTGCCTGATGAACGTAGCATAGTTTCCTCATTTTCTGGCCCCAACACGGCATTGCCGATATCCCTCATGCGAACAATGTTATCTCCGGAGTTTTGTATGATCAGGTTATTAAACTCTTCTTCATTGGCCAGATTTCCGAGTGTTTTTACAGATAATTCGGTGGCAGAGCCGGTAATTTTACCTGAAGGCAATTCCACATTTTCACGATCAAGAGCATTTTTAACATCCAATGCAGTAAGACGGTATGCGGCCAGTTTAGCTGGGTCAAGCCAAATGCGCATAGCAAATCGCTTTTGTCCCCAAATTTGTATACCACTTACTCCCGGAATTGTCTGAAGACGTTGCGAGATAACATTCTCTGCATAATCACTTAGTTCCAGTTGATTTCGCTGATCACTTTGCAGCGTCATGGATATAATTGCATCCGAATTGGCGTCAGCTTTTGACACAACCGGAAGTCCGTCAATATCTTTAGGCAGTGATCTTACTGCCTGTGAAACTTTGTCCCTGACATCATTGGCAGCTTCTTCGAGTTCTTTGTCAAGATTAAATTCAATATTGATATTACTTGTGCCCTGATTACTTGAAGAGGACATATTTTTGATACCCTCTATACTGTTCAAGGCTTTTTCAAGAGGTTCGGTAATTTGTGATTCAATGATATCAGAGTTAGCTCCAGGGTAGCTTGTACGAACAGAGACGATTGGCGGGTCAATGGATGGAAACTCCCTGACTCCTAAAAAATTAAAACCAATAATGCCGAAAAGAACCAAAAGCAGGTTCATCACGATTGCAAGTACTGGTCTTTTTATGCTGGTGGTGGATAAACTCATGAGATTATTTTCTGATTTTAAATGAACGGTAACAGTTACGGTTAGCCTTATATTAGTTTACGACCTTAACCTTTACAGGGACATCATTTTTTAATGACATGATACCGCTTGTTAAAACGGTATCTCCAATCCCCAATCCTGATAAAATCAAAACCGATTTGTTAGTTCTGGTACCTGTTTCAACCAATACTTCTTTTGCTTTGCCGTTCGAGCTGATATAGACTTTCTTACCCTGAAGAACAGGAATTATTGATTCAGTTGGCACTAAAATAGCGTCATTTATATTAGTCAAAGGCAGGTCAATCTTAGCAAAAGACCCTGGAAGCAGTTCTCCAGTATTGTTTGAAGCTTTCGCTTTGAGTTGCAGCGTTCTGGTAGACATGTCTATTCCCGGTTCGATGGCGTAAACTGAGCCTGAATAAGGTTTATCAGAGCCCGCAACTGTAAAAGAGATTTGGGTATTCAACTTAATTGTACCTGCATATTTCTCTGGAATTGAAAATAAAATCTTTACAGGGTTGGTACTAACCAATCGGGCAATATTGCTTGCAGGTGTAATATACTCCCCGGCAGAGATTGTTCTTAATCCAATTTTGCCACTGAATGGCGCACGAATCAGTGTTTTAGCTAACTGAGCACGGATGAGCTGTGTTTGAGATTGTAATGAGCGTAATTCCGACAAAGCAACATCGTACTCTTCTTTACTAATGGCCTCTTTTTCAAGTAATTTACCTGCGCGAAATTCTGTTTCCTGTGCTAATTTTTGCCTCGTTAAAGCCTGTGAAAGTTGAGCCTGCAGTTCAAGGTCATTTATTTTCAATAGTACTTTTCCTTTAGAAACATTAGTTCCTTCGGTGAATTGAATTTCAGTTACTAAGCCAGACACCTCACTTCTTATGTCAACTTGCTCGTTCGCCTCTATGGTTCCTGCAATGGCAAGTGAATTGGAAAAATTCTCGGCTTTGGTAACGATACCATTCACCGTTAATACCGATGCCGGTCCGCCTGGTCCGCGACCCGCACCCGCACCTCCTTTTTGAGACTTGTTCTTGTTTATTCGATAAGCCACAAAAACTGCGATCAGGATGACAAGGATTGTGTAAACGATATATTTTGTTTTCATTTAGTTATAGTTCTTTGATAAGGAATGGGTGTTGCTGCGTAATTCGGGCGAAGTGTCTACTAAATTTTCTTGTATTTTACTAAGTATCTCATTGAAGAGCTGCTTATTTGATTGACATATATCATTAAATGCTCTTTCATTAAGTTTCTTTATAGCTTCTTTGATTACTGGAATATTGATTTTTGCCAATGCGGTTAATTTAATCAGTTGTTCCCTACGATCATTTGGATTTTTTTCACGGATTACAAAACCTTTTTCTTCCAGATAATCCAAAATCGTTGCCATATAGGATTTATCGATATTTAAAATTTCTGCCAATGCTTTCTGGGTTAGATTCTCATCATAGGAATCTAAAAGAATCAAAACATAATGATATCTGTCTATTGATATCTGAGCGACCATTTTTGAGAGTGTGCTAAGATATTTTTTAGAAACGGCGATAAAAGGATTTGCTAATGGTTCGAGCATAATAATAACACAAAGCTATTTTTATCCTTTGTAATTAGTTGGATGTAGCAACTATTTTACCGAAGATTAAATGCAAGATCAATTAAAATTGAAATCAAAACTTATTTTTGTGTCAAACCGATTATTTATACGATTATGAAATTTCTGATCTCCCTAACTTTTGTTGTCTTTATGTCTAGCGCTATCATTGCCCAAAATAAAATCAATTTTGAGGTTTCTTTTACAGAACCTCAGGCTCATTATGCAGAGTTACAAATGAATATTTCTGGACTAAAAGCGCCATTTATTGATTTGAAAATGCCTGTCTGGACACCAGGATCATACCTGATCAGAGAATTTTCAAAAAATGTAGAGGGATTTAAGGCCTTTGGTTCAAATGGGAAGGAAATTTCTTTTGAGAAGATTAATAAAAACACCTGGAGAATTAATTCCGCGAATTCTGATAAAATCACAGTGAACTACAGAGTTTATTCTTTTGAGATTTCTGTCAGAACTAGTTTTGTTGATGAGTCTCATGCGTTTCTATCTCCGGCAGGAATGTTTATGTACCCTGATGGTCAGCTCAAAACATCCTCAGAGATAAAAATTAACCCATATAAAACATGGTCTAAAATTTCCACTGGTCTTGAAATGGTCGCTTCAAAACCGAATACTTTTTTTGCTCCTGATTTTGATATTCTTTTTGACTCGCCTTTTGAAGTTGGTAATCAGGATATATTTGAATTTGTGGCTGAGGGAGTAAAACATGAAGTTGCAATGTATGGCGGAGGCAATTATGATCAAGAAATTCTTAAGCGGGATATTTCCAAAATCGTCACAGAGCAAACAAAGACTTTTGGAGTTAACCCGAACAAACGGTTTGTTTTCATTGTTCATAATTTTAATTCGGGGGGAGGCGGACTCGAGCATTTAAATTCAACAGTTTTAGGGGCCAGCCGTAATTCATACAACACAGAGGCCGGTCTTCTTAGGTTTTTGAATCTTGTGTCACATGAGTATTTCCATGTCTGGAATGTCAAGCGTTTACGACCAATAGCCTTAGGGCCATTTAATTATGAACAGGAGAATTATACCAGAAATCTTTGGATATCCGAAGGTTTTACAGCTTATTATCAGGATATCTATACCAAACGAGCTGGTTTGCAAAGTCCGGATCGTTATCTAATGTCACTGGCTGCTTCAATCAGCTCGGTAGAGAATCAGCCCGGAAATCGTATTGAGGCTGTTAGCGATGCGAGTTTTGATGCATGGATCAAGCAATATCGGCCCAATGAAAATTCTGCCAATTCTACAATTTCATACTACAGCAAAGGGTCATTAATTGCTTTAATAATGGATCTTGAAACTATTCACGCTTCGCAGGCTAAGGTTGGATTGGATGAGGTTATGAAGGCAATGTATGATCAGTACTATTCAAAATTGAATCGCGGATTTACTGATGCGGAGTTTAAGGCAACTTTAGAAAAGATTGCCGGAAAATCTTTTGATGATGTGTACTTAGATCACGTCAATGGGGTAAAAACAATAGATTATAACAAATATTTCGGATATGCAGGGCTTACCCTGATTGATGATGCTGCAAAGGGTAATGAGGCTTA
This sequence comes from Daejeonella sp., assembly GCA_044341405.1. Lineage (GTDB taxonomy): Bacteria > Bacteroidota > Bacteroidia > Sphingobacteriales > Sphingobacteriaceae > Daejeonella. The sequence goes on from JBIIRT010000161.1 coordinate 4,568, forward strand.
TTTAGGGGCAGCAACGGCCTTAAAAGACGGGAAAATTATGGTCACAAGTGTCGCGCGTCAGAGTCCGGCCTGGATTAGCGGGTTAAATGTAAACGATGAGATTCTGTCAATCGATGGAATCCGGATTAATAATGTGTCAGATTCCAGAGCATCGGAAGTCGAAAGATTTCTGAGCAATAAAAAGCCTGGAGATAAATTACTGATTTCTATAAATCGTGACGGATTAATCAGGCAAATTGAACTGACCCTGTCCAGAAATCCAAACCACAGATTTAGAATCGCTTCTTTACCAAATCCTAGTGATGCACAGATTGCAGTGAGGAAGCGGTGGTTAAGGCTCTAATTTAAATCCATGGTTAGCCCTTAGGGTTATATCATCAGGTCAATTGCCCTTTTGCCAGGTTGAACGCCCCAATCAAAAACAGGTTCGGGTTAAAAAATCCTTGCCGGTGGAGGTTCCAGCTTTCGCCCAATATCATTATTTAGCGCCTTAAATAATTGATTTATAGTATTTTATATTTTATAAAAGTTGTCATTAGTTTGCTTTATCAAGTCTTATCCTGCCAAAATTAAATTTCTTAAAATTTAATGCCGCTCATAGCCGCGGAGGCCTAGTTGCTTTTTCCTTGATGAAAAAGTAACCAAAAAATCAATACAAAACGAAGCTTCCACTACTAGAGGCCATACACCTGGCCCGCCGTTTTGTCCTCCCCCCGCTTTGGAAAATCCTGCTTCATTTAGAATTAATTTCTCCTTATCAAGATTCAAAGATTACTAAGATTAACGTTAGAGGTTTAGGAATGTTCATCCATCAACGGCTGCGTACAGGGCTATGAAAGTCAGTGCTATGGCAAAGTTAAATTTACCGCCCTGTCCAATGCCGCAAAAAAGTATATGAATGCCATTGCAAGGCGATATGCCCAGGATCCTGCTAATCACCTCAATTTTTTTAGACGCCACGCTAGCAGCCCCCTTTAATAAGCTTTCTTCCGCATTGGCTGGTGCGGCAACTATAGTCTAGGCCTAAGCAGAAACCTTCAAAGCATCAGGCGCAGCGGCGGCTTTTTGGTC
>JBIIRT010000049.1:0-19735 GCA_044341405.1 Daejeonella sp.
CTCATTACTCAATACTCAAAAATTTGCTTCCTACCCTAAAGAAGGGTAATTTTGCCACTTAAATTTTAATTATGACTGTTGAAAGAGGACCAATCTCGCGTTTTATAGAAAGAAATTACCTGCATTTTAATTCAGCTGCCTTGGTTGATGCTGCAAAAGGGTACGAAACCCATCTGGATGAAGGTGGAAAAATGATGATCACACTTGCAGGGGCAATGAGTACCGCTGAGTTAGGTATTTCACTTGCGGAGATGATCCGTCAGGATAAAGTAGCAATCATTTCTTGTACTGGAGCGAATCTGGAAGAGGATATTATGAATCTGGTTGCTCATTCTCACTATAAACGCGTTCCCAATTACCGTGATTTGAGTCCGCAGGATGAGTGGGACCTTCTTGAGAATCATTACAACCGGGTAACAGATACCTGTATCCCCGAGGAAGAAGCTTTCAGAAGGCTTCAGAAGCATATTCATAAGCTTTGGAAAGATGCGGATGATTCTGGTGAGCGTTACTTTCCGCATGAATTTATGTATAAAATGCTCCTTAGCGGGATTTTGGAACAATATTACGAGATAGACCCAAAGAATTCCTGGATGCTTGCTGCTGCAGAGAAAAATCTGCCAATCATAGTCCCTGGATGGGAAGATTCAACCATGGGGAATATTTTTGCTTCTTATGTGATGAAAAAGGAACTCAATGCCTCAACCATGAAGAGCGGAATTGAATATATGGGCTGGTTAGCCGAGTGGTATATTGCTAATTCAGCAGGAAAAGGGATTGGATTTTTTCAGATTGGTGGCGGTATTGCCGGTGATTTTCCGATTTGCGTGGTTCCTATGCTTTATCAGGATATGGAAATGGAGAACATTCCTTTCTGGAGTTATTTCTGTCAGATTTCAGATTCAACCACATCCTATGGTTCTTATTCAGGGGCGGTTCCTAACGAGAAGATTACCTGGGGTAAGCTAGATATCCATACGCCTAAATTTATTGTGGAATCAGATGCTACCATAGTTGCTCCGCTCATTTTTGCATGGGTTTTGAAGCAATAATGATTCTTGCGTTTATAAACAATGGTTCAGACTAATAATTTTTCTCCTTTTTTTCTAAATAATAGCCAAAATAGCTGATAATCAAGCATTTTTATAATAATTTAGAATGATTATAAATTGATAAAACAGGTCATGTTAATGTCATCCGTATTTGAATAAATCATACTTTTGTCATCTGAAAAGGTTGATTGTAATCTTGTAATTAACTTTTTAATTATACGTTTCAAATTTTAAGCAATAAATACTCAATATGAGAAGCATCTCATTGTTTTTTAGAAGTGTTACAAAATCATTGATTCTGTTTGTTTTCCTGTGTTCAATGGCTGTTTCTTCGGCCAGTGCTCAAGATGCAGCAGCAGGAGCGGCGATTTTTAAACAGAAGTGTACTGCCTGTCATGGTATTGAAAAGGCAGTTGTAGGTCCGGCCCTAAAGGGTATAGACACAAAGTATGATGAAGCATGGTTGCTCAAATGGATAAAAAATGCTCCAGCATTTATTGCATCGGGCGATCCTCTGGCGGTGAAAGCCTCAGAGTATTCACCTGCAATGATGTCAGCCTTTCCCGAGTTATCAGACGATGACATTAAAAATATTGTTGCTTATGTTAAGGTTGGTGATGTAAAGCCTGCAGCAGATCCAAGCGCTGCAGCCGGTGCGGCGGGAGCTCCTGCTGATAAGGGTGGAGTAAGTAACTTTATGTTAATCGGACTCTTTGCGGTTATTGTCATTGCGTTCCTGATTATTCTAGTTTTAAACCGTGTGATTACGACTTTAGAACGTGTGATGCTTCAGAAGAAAGGTGTTGAAGTTGAGGAGGAAAGTGATGAAACAAAAGATCGTTTTGAAGGACTTAAAAAACTAACAAAAAACAAGAAATTTATTTTGTTCATTGTTTTACTGAGTGTGATTTTCTTAGGTTCTGCAGGCTGGAAAGGTATGTGGGAGACTGGTGTACATACTGGGTACCAACCGATACAACCCATTAAATTTTCTCACCAGCTTCACGCGGGAATAAATAAAGTTGATTGTCAATATTGCCATTCAGGAGCGTTTACTTCAAAAAATGCCTCAATTCCATCTTTGAATGTGTGTATGAACTGCCATAATTATGTAACGGCATCAGAAAAATATGATGGAAAGACTTCTCCAGAGATCATGAAGATTTACAATGCTTTAGATTATAATGAGGATACCAAAGTTTACGGTACCAATACCAAGCCGGTTGAATGGATAAGAATTCATAATTTGCCGGATCTGGCTTACTTCAATCACTCACAGCACGTTTCAGTTGCGGGTATAGAGTGTCAGAAATGCCACGGTCCGATCCAAACCATGGAGGAAGTTTATCAATATTCTCCTCTAACCATGAAATGGTGTATTAACTGTCACAGAGAAACAGAGGTTAATCACAAAGACAATCCTTATTATGACAAACTGATTGCTGCTCACGATAAATTGAAAAAAGGTGAAAAGGTTACGGCTGCTGTTTTAGGCGGACTGGAATGTGCAAAGTGTCACTACTAATTAAATAATTTTAAAATCACATTACGTATACTTTATATAGCTTGAATGGAAAGCAATAAAAAATACTGGAAAGGTTTAGAAGAGCTGCAGAACACAAAGGATTTTGTTGAAAAAAACAAAAACGAGTTCGCTGAACCACTTCCTATGGAAGAAGTTCTGAATGAAGCCGGTTTAAATACCGTAGCTCCACGTCGCGACTTTTTGAAGGCGCTTGGATTTGGTTTGGGAGCAGTTACTCTTGCTGCTTGTCAGACAGCTCCGGTTCATAAGGCAATTCCTTATCTGGTTAAGCCGGAAGAAATAGTACCTGGTATTCCTAATTACTATACTTCTACTTTTAACGGACATAGCGTTTTGGTTAAGACTCGTGAAGGTCGTCCCATCAAAATTGAAGGAAACCCGAATTGTATCTTGAGTAAAGGTAGTCTGGATGCCAAAGGACAAGCTTCAGTGCTTGATCTTTATGATGTTTCTAAGCTGAAAAATCCTGTTCTTAATGATTCAGAAGCAAGCTGGGCGAAAATTGATGAGTACGTAAAAGCTGAGCTTGCTAAAATTAAGGCCAGCGGTAAAAAAATCCGTATTGTTTCTGCAACTGTTAACAGTCCCTCGACTAAAGCTGCAATTGCCGATTTCACTGCACAATATCCAAGTACAAAACATATTCAGGTTGATGCGGTTTCATATACCGGTATCATCAAAGCAAATGAAAATAGCTTTGGTAAGGCCGTTCTTCCAAAGTATCGTTTTGACAGAGCTGATCTTATTGTAAGTTTTGGAGCTGATTTTCTGGGTACCTGGATTTCTCCAGTAGAATTTAGTCGCCAGTATACTTCCAAAAGAAATAACACTGCCCTTGAAGGCAAAAAAATGTCACGACATATTCAGTTCGAAACTGGAATGAGTTTGACAGGTACCAATGCAGATGCGCGTCTTCCATTGAAGCCATCTGAAGAGGGTATTGCCTTATTGAATTTATATGCTGCTTTAGGAGGTGCTGTCACCGGAACTAAGCCGCTTGCAAATAATCCGAATGCAGAAAAAGCGATTGCTCTTGCTGCCAAAGAATTAGCTGCAGCAAAAGGAAGATCACTTGTAATCAGTGGTTCGAATGATGTATCGACTCAGATTGTTGTCAATGCGATCAATTCAATCCTGGGAAGTTATGGTACTACTATTGACCTAGATAATCCATCTTATCAGTATGCTGGAAATGATGCTGAGTTCGCTGAGTTTGTAAATGAAATGAATCGTTCTGAAGTGGATGCGGTTTTCTTCCTGAATACAAATCCTGCGTACGAATTCAATGATTCCAAGGCATTCACAGATGCACTTGCAAAAGTTAAGTTACGTGTTTCCTTTGCTGATCGCAAAGATGAAACAGCTTCACTTTGTCAGGTTATTGCTCCAAATCATCATTATCTTGAGTCTTGGGGTGATTCTAATCCTGTTGAAGGATATTATACTATAGTACAACCTGCTATCAATCCTGTTAATAATTCACGTAATGCTGAACAGGGCTTGTTAATCTGGTCTGAAGGTGTTGTTACTGATTATTACCAGTACATTCAGAACAATTGGGCGAAAACAGTTCTTGCTCAATCCGGTACAAGCTGGAAGGAATTATTACAAAAAGGTTCAGTTAGTCTTCCCGAGAGATCTGCAGGTACTTATACTTTCTCTCGTGAACTTAATTCAGTTGTTCAGACTATCCTTGCCGATAGTACTACACTTGCCAAGGGTGGTGACAATGCTGTTGAATTACATATTTATCAGAATGTTGCGATTGGTGATGGTAAATCGGCCAATAATCCATGGTTGCAGGAGTTACCAGATCCGGTTTCAAAAGTAACCTGGGATAACTATGCTGCCATTAATGCGAAGTTTGCAGAGAAATTAGGAATTGCTCAAAATGATCTTGTAGAGATCAAAACTGATAAACACAGCATCACATTACCGGTGCTTATTCAGCCTGGTCAGGCCTATGGAACCATTTCGGTGGCTTTAGGTTATGGTAGAACTAAAGCAGGCAAAGCTGGATCTGACGTTGGTAAGAATGCCTATCCATTCCTTCGTTTGGTTAATGCAACTTTCCATACTGCTACTTCAGCGAGTTTGTCTAAAGCTTCAGGTATTTATGAGCTTGCCCAAACACAGACACACCATTCAATTGAAGGCAGAAATATTGTTCGCGAGACTACCTTAAAGGATTATTTAAAAGATCCAAACTCCGGAACCGGTCATGCTCATGTAAATCATTATGATTTATGGAATGAGTTTGAGCAGCCGGGACATAGTTGGGTAATGGCAATTGACTTGAATGCCTGTACAGGTTGTGGTGCATGTATTGTAGCTTGTAATGCCGAAAACAACATTCCTGTTGTGGGACGTGATGAGGTTCGCCGTCGTCGTGAAATGCACTGGATCCGTATCGACCGTTATTATACCGTTAATGAAGGCGGAGAAAAAGTAACTGAAGAGAAAGAAGTAGAGAAACTGGAGAACATAGATAATGTATCTGTTATACATCAGCCAATGATGTGTCAGCATTGTGATCATGCTCCTTGTGAAACTGTTTGTCCGGTTTTAGCAACTGTACACTCTTCTGAAGGTTTGAATCAAATGGCTTATAACCGTTGTATCGGAACACGTTACTGCGCGAATAACTGTCCGTATAAGGTGCGTCGTTTCAACTGGTTTAATTACTGGAATGATTCACGTTTTGATAATTACATGAACAATGAGTTTACACAGCTTGTGTTAAACCCTGATGTTACCTCACGTTCTAGAGGGGTAATGGAGAAATGTTCAATGTGTGTTCAGCGTATTCAGGCTGGAAAGCTGAAAGCAAAATTAGAAAAGCGTACTTTGAAAGATGGTGATATTAAAGTTGCCTGTCAGCAAACATGCCCTACTAATGCAATTATCTTTGGAGATGGAAATGATCCTGAATCTGAAGTATCAAAAGCACTGAAGAGTGAAAGAACATACTATGTCCTGGAAGAGCTTAACGTTAAGCCGGGTGTAGGATATCAAACAAAGGTTAGAAATACTGTAGAGGTTTAATACAAGAAATATAAAAGAATATGTCATCTCATCACGAGTCTATACTTAGAGAACCCTTAGTAACCGGTGAAAATATTACCTATTCCAAGGTCACCGAAGATATATTGGTTCCTGTAGAAAATAAGCCAAACAAAGCCTGGTGGATTGGTTTCATTGTTTCCGCCCTTGGTGCCGGACTTTGGGTATTCTCTGTTAGCTGGACCTTTTGGTTTGGTATTGGCGAATGGGGTTTGAATAAAACCGTTGGATGGGCCTGGGATATTACCGGTTTCGTTTGGTGGGTAGGTATTGGTCATGCCGGTACTCTAATCTCTGCGGTTTTACTTTTGTTCAGACAGAACTGGCGAAATTCAATTAACCGTTCAGCAGAGGCAATGACTATTTTTGCCGTTATCTGTGCTGCATCATATATTATTTCGCACATGGGTCGTCCATGGTTATTTACCTGGGCCCTGCCGCTTCCAAATCAGTACGGATCATTATGGGTTAACTTTAACTCTCCGCTTGTATGGGACGTATTTGCAATCTCTACCTATTTCTCGGTTTCCTTAGTTTTCTGGTATACAGGATTACTTCCTGATATCGCAACTATCCGCGACCGTGCAAAGGGTACCCGTCGTCGTGTTTATTCTATTCTTTCTTTCGGATGGAATGGTTCAGTAAAAACATGGCAGCGTTTTGAGTTGGTATCGTTGATATTAGCCGGTGTTTCTACCCCATTAGTACTTTCGGTACATACCATTGTATCTATGGACTTTGCAACTTCACTAGTTCCTGGATGGCATACCACCATTTTCCCTCCATATTTCGTTGCCGGTGCGATCTTCTCTGGTTTTGCGATGGTTCAAACCTTGTTGCTGATTACCCGAAAGGTAATGAACTTCGAAAACTACATTACCATGTTCCATATTGAGTCGATGAATAAGATCATCATTCTTACCGGTTCTATTGTAGGTGTAGCTTATTTAACGGAATTGTTTATTGCCTGGTACTCAGGCGTAGAATATGAGCAGTATGCATTTTTGAACCGTGTGAGCGGACCATATTGGTGGGCTTATTGGATTATGATGACCTGTAACGTAATTTCTCCTCAGTTGTTCTGGATTAAGAAAGTCCGTACCAGCATTGCTTTATCCTGGATTTTATCAATTGTTGTGAATATTGGTATGTGGTTCGAGCGATTCGTAATTATTGTGACTTCATTGCACCGTGATTACCTTCCATCAAGCTGGGTTATGTTCTACCCAAGCTGGGTTGATGTGGGTGTATTCATTGGATCTATAGGAGTATTCTTTACTTTATTTCTCTTATTCCTTAGAGTGTTGCCTGCGATTGCAATGGCAGAGGTAAAATTATTGCTGAAGAGCTCAAGTGACCAGGCCAAGAAAAAATTGATTGCAGAGAAAGCTGTAGATAGCGGAGAGGCCGAATACTACCTCGAATCTCTGGAGAAATATGATAGTATCTCTCCTAAAGTTGCTGAATTCCAAAAAGTTTAAAGATGAGTAATATAAAATATATTTTAGGTCATTTTGAAGATCCGGATGATCTGATGCATGGGATAGACAAACTTCAGGAGAATAGCGTAAGTATTTACGATGTGTATACTCCTATGCCAATTCATGGTATTGAAGATAAGTTAGGATTCAAAAGATCCAGGCTTGGTAAAGTAGCTTTTTGTTTCGGTTTGACCGGTACAATCACTGCAATATCAATGATAACTTATATGCTTGTTATTGACTGGCCTATGAATATTGGTGGTAAACCGCATTTTGCCTTTCCTGATTTTATTCCAATCATGTTTGAATTAACGGTATTGTTTTCAGCATTTGGAATGGTAGGGACTTATTTCTTCGTCAATCATTTGGCTCCAGGACGTGCTCCAAGGGTAATGGACCTAAGAGCAACTAACGATAGATTTGTAATTGCCATTGATGCAAAAACAAATACTTCGCATGATCAAATAGATAATATTTTAAAAGAAGCTGGTGCTGTTGAAGTTAAGCACAACGAAAGGAAATATGTTAGTTATGAATAAGCGCCTTATAATTTGTACCGCTTTTTTAACTGTAGCCGCTGTTACGGTTATTTCTTCTTGTTCGAACAATAGAAGTACGGGACTTGAGTTTGCCCGTAATATGTATGATCCTATAGGATATAATCCTGATCAGCCAAATAAGAACTTTAAGGATGGTAAAACTGCTCAAAATCCACCTGCCGGAACAATGCCTGTTGGCTTTGATAAATATGATATTTATCCCAATACTAATGAAGGCTATTTGGCAGCAAGCGCAGGAATGGCAAATCCACTTCCAGTTAATGTAGCTACTCTTGAACAAGGAAAAACATTGTATTTAAATATGTGTTCTCATTGTCATGGAAATGAAGGTAAGGGTGATGGCTCTATCGTTAAGCTTGGAAAATTTCCTGGTCCCCCTTCGTATTCAACCGGAAACTCCTCAAGAGGTGGTGCTATGAAAGATCTGACAGATGGCAAAATTTATCATACAATCACACATGGTGTTAACCTGATGGGTTCGCACAAATCTCAATTATCTCCGGAGCAACGGTGGAAAGTTGTTATGTACGTACACGAATTACAAAAATTACAATAGTCAATTGCTAAAACCAGATGGGAAATCATAATCATACTCATAATTTCACGGAACAATTTACATTTTCTGGAAAATTAAAGACCTGGACCTTAATAGCAATAGTTGTCGGAATTCTTGCCACAGCTTTTGGTTTACTGACGGGTCAGCAGGAACGTACTTTCGCTAATCTGCTTTTAATGGCATATTATTTTACCTGTGTTTGTGCAACGGGTTTATTCTTTCTAGCCTTGCAATATGTTGCTCAGGCTGGATGGGCAACCGGTTTACTAAGGATACCTCAGGCCATGTCGAGGGTGCTTCCGATTGCATCTTTAGTGTTGTTTGCAGTGGTTGCAGCGGGTTTATTAACACACAATTTATATCATCATTGGAATGGGGAAGGTTTGACTGACCCCAATAGTCCGAATTATGACAAACTAATCGCTGGTAAGTCAAGTTTCCTGAATGTGCCTTTCTTCCTAACAAGACTGGCAGTGTTTCTTACAGCCTACAGTTTCTTTGCCTGGTTATTTGCAAAATATACTAAGGCTCAGGAAATGGAAGGCGGACTCGTTTACCATGATAAAAACTTTAAATGGTCTGCTATATTCCTGATTGTTTTTGGATTTACAACCCCAATTTGGGCCTTTGATACCATCATGTCTTTAGAAGCACATTGGTTCTCAACCATGTTTGGTTGGTATAATTTTGCAGCAATGTGGGTTAGCGGACTTTGCGTCATTACCCTTTTGGTTATCTTCATGAAGAAGGCAGGTTATTTAACCTGGATCAATGAAAACCATTTACATGATCTTGGTAAATTCATATTTGCATTTTCCATTTTCTGGACATACGTTTGGTTTTCTCAGTTCGTTCTGATCTATTATGCAAACATGCCTGAGGAAACAGTTTATTTTTATAAACGTTGGGAGCCTGAATATCTTCCATGGTTCTGGCTTAATATTATAATAAATTTTGCTGCACCATTACTTATCCTCATGTCGAGAAATTCAAAGCGCCAAATGAATACATTAATGTTCGTCTGTATCATGCTTTTGTGTGGCCATTGGCTAGATTATTATATGATGATCATGCCTGGAACTGTGGATTCTCATAGGGGATTCGGTATCATTGAGATAGGAATCGCTATTGGTTTTGTTGGGCTTTTTACATTCCTTACACTTAATCAGTTAACTAAGCGGTCATTAGTTACAACAAATCATCCTTTCCTCCAGGAAAGCATTAATCACCAGATCTAAACACAGTTCTTAATAGCTAAAAAAAAAATTACGAATAAAATGAGGTTAAGAGAATTTTTTAATATCAGGACTGTAGCAGCATTATTAATTATATGCGCGCTAACTGTGACTTATAGTGCAGCTGATGCACGGGTTCAGGATTCCACCATTAGTTCCACTACAGCAGCAATTGATACAGCCGCAAAATCCGTATCTGCTGATTTATCACCATCTTCTGCCCCTTTAATTAGTACTGCAGTTGATACTGTGGCAAGGTACGCGAACATGCAGCCTCTCGCCGAAACTAAGGATTATTCCGAATCATATAAATCAGCTTCCTATTACGTACTTATGTTTTTACTGTTTTGCATATTTATTGCAATTATTGGTAAAATATTAAAGGTATATGAGTTGAGCCGCGAAATCCAAGGGGTTAAGCCAAGCTTTAACGGACGAAGAATTCAGGGTGTCTTACTTGGAATTTTTCTGATTTTCGGTATCTACGGTGTTTATTGGTCTTATTCGGTTCAAGGACCAATGAGTATGCATGAATCAGCTTCTGAGCATGGTTTGGATATTGACTTTATGTTTAATACAACCCTGATTATTACGACGATTGTATTTATTCTAACTCATATTGCTTTATTTGGATTCTCATTTAAATACAGGGGATCTGAAAATAGAAAAGCATATTTCTATCCGCATAATAATGCACTCGAAAGAATATGGACTATTGTTCCGGCAATTGTTTTAACTGTAATGGTATTATTGGGATTCTTCACCTGGAGAGGGATTACCAATATCTCTGAGGAAGATCAGAAGAAGGCAATTAATATTGAAGTAACCGGTGAACAGTTTAAATGGACATTGCGTTATGCGGGTTCAGATAATCAGATTGGAAACCGTAATTACAAATTAACTACCGCTACTAACGGACTTGGAATAGATTTCAAAGATCAGAAGAGTTGGGATGATAAGCTTGTTGGGGAGATTGTTATTCCGGTAAACAAGCCGGTAAGAATTAATATAAATTCCAAGGACGTGCTGCACAGTTTTTATCTTCCGGATTTCAGGGTTCAGATGAATGCGGTTCCCGGGATGCCAACTACCTTTCAATTTACTCCTCGTCTTACTACAGCTCAAATGAGAGAGAAGAGAAATAATCCTAAATATGATTACGTTCTTCTTTGTGCCAAAATCTGTGGTGCTGGTCATTATAATATGCAAGCTAAAGTTACCGTGGTTTCTGAAGCTGAATATGCTGCATGGCTTGCAAAACAGCCTTTATATTATAACGACGATGTTAAAAGAGAACTTCAGCTTGTTGAGAGCAAGAGAACTGAAGATGTTAACAAGATAGCTTTAAATACAAATTCTACTAAAAACTAATTATGGCAAGCACAGCAACACACGATTCAGCCGTACTTCACCAACACGACGATCACGGTCACGGACATCACAAAGAAACTTTTATTACAAAGTATATCTTTAGTCAGGATCATAAAATGATCGCCAAACAATTTCTGATAACCGGAATTGTAATGGCTGTTGTGGCTATGATTTTATCTATTTTGTTCAGACTTCAGTTGGCATGGCCTGATAAGAGTTTTCCTTTACTTGAAACTTTTCTTGGTGAGAAATGGGCTGAAGGTGGTAGAATAAAGCCTGATTTTTATCTCGCGATAGTAACAATACATGGTACCATGATGGTATTCTTTGTATTGACAGCTGGTTTGAGCGGTACTTTCAGTAATCTTCTCATTCCACTTCAATTGGGAGCAAGGGACATGGCCTCACCATTCCTGAATATGATTTCATACTGGTTGTTTTTCCTTTCCTGTGTAATCATGATGTGTTCTTTCTTTGTAGAAAGCGGACCTGCAAGTTCAGGATGGACTGTTTATCCTCCTTTGTCTGCCTTACCCAAAGCAATTAGTGGATCTGGTACAGGTATGACGCTTTGGTTAATCAGCATGGTGCTATTCGTTGCATCAGCACTGATCGGAGCATTGAATTATATCTCTACCATTCTGAATATGCGTACTAAAGGTATGGATATGTGGAAAATGCCTTTAACAATCTGGGCATTTTTCCTTACTGCAATTGTAGGTGTATTATCTTTTCCTGTATTGGTGTCGGCAGTTGTACTTCTGATTTTTGACCGTAGCTTCGGAACTAGTTTTTATCTTTCTGACATTGTTGTAGCTGGGCAGGTTCTTCCAAATCAAGGCGGAAGTCCGGTTTTATGGCAGCACTTGTTTTGGTTCCTAGGTCACCCTGAGGTATATATCGTAATTATGCCTGCTTTGGGTATTACATCAGAAGTTATCGCTACTAATTCTAGAAAGCCAATTTTTGGATATCATGCGATGGTTTATTCCCTTATTGGTATTACAGTGTTATCCTTTATAGTTTGGGGTCACCACATGTTTATAACGGGTATGAATCCTTTCCTTGGTGGAGTGTTCATGATTACAACATTGATCATTGCAGTACCTTCAGCAGTTAAGACGTTCAATTATCTGGCAACTATCTGGCGTGGAAACCTTCGCTTTACTCCTGCAATGTTATTTGCAATTGGCTTGGTTTCTTTCTTCATCTCTGGTGGACTAACCGGTTTGTTTTTAGGAAATGCTGCTTTAGATATTAATTTGCATGATACCTATTTCGTTGTTGCTCACTTTCACCTGGTAATGGGATGTGCCGCAATATTTGGTATGCTTTGCGGAGTTTATCACTGGTATCCAAGGTTATTCGGACGAATGATGGATGAGCGTTTAGGTTATCTTCACTTCTGGGTAACTTTCGTCTGTGCATACCTTGTTTTCTTCCCGATGCACTTTATGGGTATAGATGGTGTTCCCCGTCGTTATTATGCTTTTACTGAATTCGCATTTATGCAGGAGTGGTTAACAGTGAATGTGTTTATTACATGGTCAGCAATTATTTCTGCACTTGCACAGGTTGCCTTCCTTTGGAATTTCTTCTATTCTATTTTTTATGGAAAAAAAGCACCTCAAAATCCTTGGGAATCAACTACTTTGGAGTGGACTGCACCAGTAGAGCATTTACATGGTAACTGGCCTGGAGAAATTCCTTCAGTTCATCGTTGGCCATATGATTACAGTAAACCGGGACATCACACGGATTTTATTCCTCAAACTACTCCGTTCTCTGAGACAATGAGTTCTAATCTACTCCACGATTTTGAAGGAAGTGCTGAAGCTGAACATATTCAGCAGGAATGGAATAAGGAACATGCCTCTGAAAGAAATACTCCGGAACAGGTTTAAATAATAAAGATAATACTTCAGTCAGGCGATATTAAGATATCGCCTGACTGCTATAAAGAGTATTATTTCTGCCAATTCTGCAGAGAATTTTAAAACGAATGTATCCTTTTGAAAGGAGGTTTCTGTCGTTAGATTTATCTTAAAATCGACTCTTTATTTTGAAAGTCCGGATTATATTTAAAGAATGGTCGGCAATCGATATGAAGCAGTGAAACAGAAAATAATTTGAGGAATTTTATATCCGACTTCAATAAATTAATAAAGCTAAGATTGACTCTTACCGTGGTCTTTTCTGCTTCCGTTTGTTTTTTAATGGGCAGCAAATTTCAGGGTGATATCAATTGGATCAACTGGATTATATTGACCCTAGGAGGTTTTCTTGTAACAGGTGCAGCAAATGGATTTAATGAGATTATTGAAAAGGATCTTGATAAATTGATGAAAAGGACTATGGACAGACCAATCCCTTCAGGGAAAATGACAACAGGACAAGCCCTTGTCCTTAGCTTGATCATGGGAATTTCTGGAACTTATCTTTTAGTAAGACTCAACTTCCCAACAGGCGTTTTGGCGGTATTTTCAATTTTTTTGTATGCCTTTGTATATACTCCAATGAAACGGAAGTCGCCAATTGCAGTTTTTATCGGGGCAATTCCAGGAGCTTTCCCACCACTTATTGGCTATTTTGCAGCCTTTGATGAGCCGCGGATTTCCTGGATTCCGATTATTTTGTTTTTAATTCAATTTGTTTGGCAATTTCCCCATTTCTGGGCGATAGCCTGGGTTCTTGATGAGGATTATAAAAGGGCAGGTTTCCGTTTATTGCCAAGCACTAAGCAGGATAAAGCTAGTGCATTAATCACTCTTTTGTCCACAGTAATCCTTATACCGGTTAGCTTGTTGCCAACTATTTATTTAATGCCATCAGGCCAGGCTTTTGGGGGAGATGTATATACAGTCATAGCATTATTGTCAGGTTTGTTTTTTGTATGGCAGGCCATTCAACTTTATACCAAGAGAGACATAGAATCTGCAAAAAGACTTATGTATTCATCGTTTATTTACCTTCCTGTAATGCAATTAGCGCTATTGTTTGACTTTATAGTATATTAATATATAAGAAATGGAAAATTTACAAGTTGAAGATAGATTAAATTTAAAGGCAAAGAAATTTTTGATGTGGCTATTCATAATCGCCTCCTTCATGATGTTTGCCGCATTGACAAGTGGATTCATTGTATACACCGAGGGAAATATAGAACGAGGTATTAAAGTATTGCTTCCTAAAGCATTTATGTATAGTTCTGTAATAATTATTCTGAGTAGTCTTACAGCGCATATGGCCTACTTATCTGCAAAAGGTTTGCAATTTGCCAAACAAAAACTTTATATAGGAATTACAATTTTATTAGGAATTGCATTTTTTTATAGTCAGTTTCAGGCATGGCAGGCTTTGTATAATTCGGGCGCCTATTTTGTCAATTATAATGCATCTCAGTCATTTATTTATGTATTTAGCGGAGCCCATTTAATACACGTTTTAGTTGGCCTGTTTTTCTTGTTATATGCCCTTATAGGCGTTTTTCGCAATGTTCCTCAGGTACGAAATGTATTCAGGATGGAGATTGCATCCATTTTTTGGCATTTTCTTGATATCCTATGGATTTATCTATATGTTTTCTTACTTTTGAATCAATAATAACTCAACATACCATCGTTTAAATGAACACAACTGTATCAAAAATTGATGAATTAAGAACTGACGCATGGAGTGGCGGGAAGTCACCTTTCGCTGTAGAATACGGAAAACTAATGATGTGGTTTTTCCTTTTGTCAGATGCATTTACATTTTCAGCATTTCTGATTTATTACGGAGCTCAACGCTTCAGTAAGATCAGCTGGCCTGATCCTGATGTGGTATTTCAGTCGATTCCTGGAATAACTGATCATGGATATCCTTTGGTTTTTGTGGGTATCATGACATTTATTTTGATCATGAGCTCGGTAACTATGGTACTTGCAGTTGAGGCAGGACATCGTAATTCCAAAAAGGAAGTGGTATGGTGGATGATCGGTACAATCATAGGGGGAATGATGTTCCTGGGATGTCAGGCATTAGAGTGGTCACATTTACATCATGAAGGTTATTGGTGGGGAAGTTTTCCTGCATCATACACCGGAATAGACACTGTCGGAGCTCTGCAGTTTGCCAATCTTTTCTTTACTATTACTGGTTTCCACGGTTTCCACGTTTTTACCGGGGTATTGATTAATATCATCATTTTATTTATGGTACTCGCAAATGTTTTCCAAAAAAGTGGAAGCTATTTAATGGTTGAAAAGGTCGGACTTTACTGGCACTTTGTAGACCTTGTTTGGGTATTCGTTTTTACATTTTTCTATTTAGTTTAAAACCTGATAATCGATTTAAAATGTCAGCAGAACACACACATGATGAGCATGCTTCAGAGCATGAGGGAATGACCAAGAAAAAAATCTGGCAGGTTTTCTTTTACCTTTTGGGTATTACGGCCGTAGAATTTTTTATCGCGCTATATCTGATTCCTAAAGGTATTTTAGGACAAGGTATTGGTAATTTCTCCTATATCGTTCTTACACTGGTGAAAGCCTTTTACATAGTGGCTTATTTTATGCACCTGAAATTTGAAAAATTTGCACTCAAAACAGGTATTGTTGTTTCTTTAGTGTTCATTATCTATTTCATCATACTTATGCTCATTGAAGGGAACTACCAATTCATTCATATGAATTAATGAGTCTACCCTCTTTCCCCGTAAAGAAAATTCTGATTCTGCTGATTCTTTTGGCAGTACCCGGTACGGTGTATTATCTGCTAAAGGAAAAGGGGCAAAACCGTTATCGACCGTTGAATATTTACGGTGAAAAAAAGCTTTCAGGTACTTTTTCCATCAAACGTCGTAAGCAGATTCCTGATACAGTTTATCATGTTATAAGGGATTTCAAACTGCTGAACCAAAATTCGGATAGTGTTAAGTTTCCTGCGGATAGCAATCAAATTACTGTTGTAAATTTTTTCTATACACGTTGTACACTCTTATGCCGCGATATCAATAAGGATTTGGCAAGGGTAGCTAAAATGTACAACAAGAACCGTTTGATGCGCTTTATTTCTATAAGCGTGGATCCAGATTATGATAGTCCGGCTGTACTTGCTGAATACAGTAAGCCTTTTACCTCGGAAAATAAAAAGTGGGATTTTTTAACAGGTGATAAAGAACTGATCTATTCTCTTGCTAAAACTGATTTTATGGTAGATGCCATAGCAGACAGTACCGGGAAGAACAATATTGTACATAGTCCTATGTTTATTTTGATTGACCCTCAAAAACGCATAAGAGGATATTACGACTCAAGTCTTGGTCAAGAACAGGTTACATTATTAAGTGATGAAATTAAATTATTGATTACAGAAGAGCTTAGAAGTATTAAAATTCGTTAAGCAATACTCAGCTTTGTCTTTTATAAATTATAGTTATGAGTGATAAACAGATTTCAAGAATTATAACTGCAGTTTCAGTTTTTGTTCTTATCGTGGTGGTTATTTTACAAAGTAAATTACTTGATATTTTTCCTGATAAGGATGCGATCCCAGGCTGGGTATTTTCTCTTCCATTATTCAATGCTATAATTAATGGTACCTGTAGTGTTCTTTTGATTTTATCTCTTTATTTTATCAAGAGGAAAAACATAATCATGCACAAGAATATAAATATTCTTACGTTTATTCTTTCCTCACTTTTTTTGGTTTCATACATCATCTTTCATGCTACAGGAATAAAAACTACTTATGGAGGTGTTGGATTCATTCGTACGGTATATTATGTGATTCTGATAACCCATATCATTCTGGCGGCCATCGTACTACCACTCGTATTATTTAGTTTTCAGAAGGGTTTACAGATGAAGGTTGAGCAGCATAAAAAACTGGTTCGTTGGACGTATCCAATATGGTTATTTGTTACTGTTAGTGGAGTAATTGTCTATTTGATGATTTCTCCATATTATTCTTTTTAGTTTGGTTTAATTCAATCAGCCGACTGTCAACTTAACATTACAGCTTTGCTATCTTTCTTATTTGCATTGCTTTTGGCGTATATTTGAATCATGAAATCGTTTAGAAGAATATTTATTTGTTTTATTCTGTTTTTTTCATTTCTGGGCTCTGCTGATGTATCAGCACAGTGTTCAATGTGCACATTAAATGCAGAAAGTTCTGTTAAGAATGGCAATTCTCAGGGTAAAGGTCTGAATAATGGTATTTTATATCTTTTAGCCGCACCTTATCTCGCAATTGCCGGAGTTGGTTTTTTGTGGTACAAGAAATACAGACGTAAAAATGTCAACTTAAATATTAAGGATAGTAAGATAAATCTGAATTAATTACTTCTTAATTTCTGCTGGCTATCTGTTTTTTTAAATTCTTTTAG
Source organism: Daejeonella sp. (assembly GCA_044341405.1). Taxonomy (GTDB): domain Bacteria; phylum Bacteroidota; class Bacteroidia; order Sphingobacteriales; family Sphingobacteriaceae; genus Daejeonella. Next base: position 17,238 of record JBIIRT010000049.1, read on the forward strand.
CTGACCCTTATGGCAAAAACTTCTCAATTTACAGCAATACTGACCTCCAAATGTCCTAAATGTAGAAGAGGGGATGTTTTCTCGGGTACACTGTATGGACTAAATTTTCAGGAAACCAATGATCGTTGCTCTCATTGCGGGATGAAGTTTGAAGTAGAACCCGGATTTTTTTACGGGGCAATGTACGTTAGTTATGCATTTGTAGTTGGAGAGATGCTTAATGTGGGTTTATTCACTTACCTGATCACTGGAAATGATACTTCACCCTGGCTATATATTTTAACAATTATAGGTGTAATTTTATTGCTTACACCAATCAATTATCGCTATTCCAGAATATTGTTGCTTCATTGGCTGACCCCGAAAATTAAGTATTACCCTGATTATGACACCGATGATAAACCCGGCAACATTTGATTTTTTAGAAGAACTCAGTTCGAATAATAATCGAGATTGGTTTCTGTTAAATAAATTAAGGCATGACAATGCGAAGGAAAATGTCTTCGAATTTGTAAATAGTCTGATTTTAAAGCTTTCTAAGATTGATCCTTCCATATCCGCAGACCTTGATGCAAAGAATTGTGTGATGAGAATTTATCGTGATGTCAGGTTCAGTAAAAATAAAACTCCATATAAAACCAATTTCGGTGCCGGTTTTTCCGAGAATGGAAAGAGTTTTAAAGGTCCGGGCTATTATCTGCAGATTCATCCTGAAAAATCTCTTATCGCAGGAGGATACTGGATGCCTGAAGGAGATCACCTTAAAGCGATACGACAGGAGATAGATTATAACGGAACCGATTTTCACGAGATTATCGATAATAAGGCATTTATTAAATACTTCGGCTCCCTCGATGAGGAACATAAATTAAAAACCTCACCCAAAGGATATCAACCCGATCATCCGGATATTGAATATTTAAAGTTAAAAAGTTTTACATTTAGTCATCCTTTGACAAAATCAGAACTGATGAATTCAGGCGCTGTTGATGAAATTTGTAAAGGATTTGTACGATTATATCCTTTTATTTCGTTTTTGAGAAATTCGGTTTCATAAAATCTTTTAGCATGTTAAAATCTGTTTATTCTTCAATTTTCTTGTTTTTAGTTATTGGTTTGTTGGCTTCATGTGTTGTGATGTCTACAAAAAAGTATAATAACCTGATTGCTAAAAAGGATTCTCTTTCACTTGGTTGGGAAGCTGCAAGGATGAAAATTACCTCACTAGAAGAGGAAATTACTGGATTGAAATCAGATAGTGTTTTACTCCAGACCAAAATAACAGATCTTGAAGAAAAGATTAAAGGTATGGACGACAGTTTTACTTCTTTGCGTTCAAATTCTTCTTCAGAGATTAAAAAGCTTGAGGAAAACTTAAGGAAACTTGAGTCAGATCTCAAAAAGCGGGAAGCAAGACTGAATGAGGTTGAGGATATTTTACGTAAAAGAGATGAGGCAACGAATGCTCTGAAAAATAAATTGCAAAAGGCTTTATTAGGCTTTCAGCAAAGTGGTTTAACAGTTGACATCCGCAATGGCAAAGTGTACGTTTCTCTAACTGATAAGTTATTATTCAGCAGTGGAAGTATCATTATTGATGATAAAGGAAAGCTAGCTTTGGGTGAGCTTGCTAAAGTTCTCAAAACTCAGCCTGAGATTAATATATCTGTTGAAGGTCATACGGATAATCAACGGGTTGTAAATCTTGGCCAGATTAAGGATAATTGGGATTTGAGTGTTCTGCGTGCTACTTCTGTTGTGAGATTTTTAACCGAAGTAGAGAAGATTGAAAACAGTAGAATTACAGCAACAGGCAAAGGGGAATATCAGCCAATTGAGGCGGGCTCAGGTTCTGAAGTGAGAAGCCGGAACAGAAGGATTGAAATTGTACTTTCTCCTAAACTTGATGAATTGTACAACCTGATCAAGTAAGGTTTAAAGTTTAATTTTTTTCAAGAGCGGAAAATTTCAGCTCTCAACTTTATGTGAGTCAGATATATAGTCTCGCTGGGGTATATTTATATTTTATAATTTTCTCTTGTTTACGAAGGCAGGTTCAGTGTCTCTTCTGTCCCGCCAGTCCCGTGTTCTGCACTAGTTTTTGCCCATAAATTGCGAGTTGAGATGATAATTTGCCCGTGCAAACATAAGAGCTGCGCCTGATGCTTTGAAGGTTTCTGCTCAGGCCTAGACTATAGTTGCCGCACCATCCAATGCGGAAGAAAGCTTATTAATGGGGGCTGCTAGCGTGGCATCTAAAAAAAATGGGGTAATTGGCAAGATCCTAGGCATATCGCATTGCAATGACATTCATATACTTTTTTGCGGCATTGGACAGGGCAGTAAATTTAGCTTTGCCATAGTACTGACTTTCATAGCCCTGTACGCAGCCGTTGATGGATGAACATTCCTAAACCTCTAACGTTAATCTTAGTAATCTTTGAATCTCGATAAGGAGAAATTAATTCTAAATGAAGCAGTATTTTCCAAAGCGGGGG
>JBIIRT010000050.1:0-19714 GCA_044341405.1 Daejeonella sp.
TAAGGCATAATAAAAGTAAACCCATCGGTTTTTGCTAAAATTCGGATCTATGGCAATACCCAGGAGACCATCCTCTATACCACTGAACACATCGAAGTTAGTAATTGTTTTTACCTGCTTTGTTATTCTGTTATAGATTTTCACACTGCCCTTACGCTCGGCAAGTAAAACATCATTATTTGGCAGAATGGCCATTCCAAGCGGTTCATCAAAACCCTGAGCGAGCACAATTCGGGTAAAACGGCTGCTGTCAGGAATTGGTAATGATACGATTGCAGGCTTATCTCTGATAAATGAAAGAACCGGATTTTCTTTAGTCAAATCGGTATTCTTAGTTGAAAAATTTATAAATCCTGCTGCTCTCATTCCCACAATACAGGACACCATAAAAAGAAGGGTAGAAAACAAAAGGGTAGACTTTCTCATAAATATTAATTAATCAAGGGCCGCAGACAACAGAACACAAAATTATAATCAGAATTGAAATTCCATTAAAAAATTAAGAAGCATTTAAAATTTAAATGCTTCTTAACAAGAAAAAATATTTAACCTAACAAATTAAGGAATCAAGGCTGCAGTTTGCTCTGCCGAGGTTACTCCAGGAGCAAGCTCAATAACCTTAAGATTGCGGTAGAAAATTTGAGCACCTTCAGATTCCAGGCAGAGATATCCCTTCTTTTGGCTGGATTTGCTAATACCATTAACAAATTTCCCGTTTACAGAGAGCTTGATTACCCCGTCAACACAAATAACATCATAGGTATTCCATTCACCCTTGCCTTTCACACGGTTTTCGATCGACTTGCTTCTGTCACCACGTGGATTGTCTGCAACTGTTGTCACGCCCTGTACACCAAAAAGTTCGCCATGAACATAAGCTATAGGTGGTTTTACACCATTTCGAATGTTCAGATCAACCCACTCCAGGTCAAGCATTTGAATTTCTACTCCATCAGGAAGGGGATTTTTGCCTACAGGTTTGGCGCCACTCCAAGCAAATACACCTGAATTACCTCCTGCCTCCATGTGCTTCCACTCCACATGTAAAATGAAATTTTCATATTGCTTTTCAGAACGAATAACTCCGATTGGTAGTCCGGTGTTTGAAAGTGTTCCGTCCTTCATTAGTTTCCAAGTTTCTTTTGTTGTGTTTACATTTACCCATTTCAGTTTACTTTCCTTTGCTTTTGATTTGGAAAGCACAGCATCCATATTGGTTGATGTACCAAACTCAAACAAGGTTTCCTGAGAGTAAGATAAGTGGCTGCTAATTAGCAGAATACTAAGGAACATCAGTCCTTTTTTTATTAGGTTATTCATATTTTATTTTTTTTAAGTCCTAAAATCATTTTATTATTCTTTTTGCTTTTGGTTTCAACCCCGCAAAGAGGCAAATGTTTATAAATTATTCATTGCCATCGTTTTCTAGCTCTGCGTCTTTGCGTCTTTGCGAGACCATTTAAAAAATATCATCATTGCTTCCTTTAAAATTTCGATGATATATTTTGGTCTTTATAAAAAAGATCATCTCTCGCAAAGACGCAAAGACGCAGATTATTATAAATTATTGACAATTCGAGTTATTCCATTCTTAATAAAAGGCTCGTTGAAATTAATTAATAATCCAAGCTTGATCCCTGTCACTTTTAAATAAGTCAGCAATTGCTTAGGATGAACAGGCGCAATTGTTTCGACTGATTTCAATTCAACAATGACTTTGCTCTCAACGATTAAATCTGCTCTAAAACCAATTTCCATTCTTAACTCATCCCAAATTAAGGGAATTTCTTTTTGTCTTTCAACAGTCAATCCCTGTTTACACAATTCATAAAACATTATTTCTTCATAAACTGATTCAAGTAGACCTGGTCCAAGTGTATAATGAATTTGGTAAGCAGTGTTTACAGTTATTAGAGATATTTCGTTTTCCGTCATTACTTTGCGTCTCTGCGTCTCTGCGAGATAACTCTTCTAATTAAACAAACCCCCTAAATTTGTCTCTGCGAGACAAACGATCTAAAAAAATACTCTCGCAAAGACGCAAAGACGCTAAGGGTTTTCAATTAGTATGAAATTTCGTTTTCCGTCATTGCTCTGCGTCTCTGCGAGATAAACTTTTTGATAATTAAATTATTGCAAATGTATCTCTGCGAGACAATCCCTATACCACCTTCGTCACCCCAGGTATTGCAGGTGGTGGAACCGGCCACTTCAAATCCCAATCATACTTATGAAAGTCAGGCCCGAGTACCTGATTAGAATTCATTGCCTGCTCCCATGTAATTGACTGTCCGCTATATGCCACCATTCTTCCCAATATTCCCAGCAATGTACTATTGGCCATCATTTCTCCATCGTTCATTGGTTTACCGGCTCTGATGGAGGCAAATAACTCATTATGCTGAGTCTGGTACATATCTTTCTTTTCGCCCTGATATTCCCAGTTATTTTTCCCGCTAATCTTATGAACATTGCCTTGGTAAAAGGCTGTACCTTCAGAACCTATGATCTCAACCGAATTTTTGGATGCGCATCCATCCTGCTGTCGGCAGAAATTATAGCCCTTAACACCATTGGCAAAATCAAATTCTATCGCAAAATGGTCATAGATATTACCAAACTTTGGATCAACCCTCGACTGTCTTCCTCCGGTTCCAAATGCTTTTATAGGCATTTGACTACCAATTGCCCAAGTCATCATATCCAGATTATGGACCACCATTTCCACAATAAAATCTCCTGAAAGCCAGTCGTAATAATACCAGTTACGCATCTGATATTCCATATCAGTCCATTCGGGTTTACGCTCGAAATTCCAAAGTCCGCCGCCATTACGAGTCGAATTGACCATTTTCACATCACCGATCTCCCCATTTTGCACCCTTCCAAACAATTCCCTTTTGGGCAGATCATAGCGAAAAGTAAATCCTGAGACCAATGACAAACCTTTTTCTTTTGCTTTCTTGGCTGCTGCCAGCACCTTCCTTACTCCAGGAGCATCTACTGCAACAGGTTTTTCACAGAATATATGTTTGCCAGCATTCACCGCTGCAGTTAATTGTTCAGGTCTGAATGCCGGAGGTGTAGTCAAAAGCACAACATCAACTCCCGAATCAATCAGTCGCTGATAGGCATCAAAACCTACAAATCTGTTCTCTTTTGGAACTTTAACTTTATCGGGGACTGACTTTAGCAGGATGTCATAGGATTGATCCAAACGATCCTGAAATACATCTGCCATAGCAGTAAGGATAACATTAGGATCTGCTTTTAATGCCTGAACGGCAGCACCGGTTCCCCTTCCCCCGCATCCAATCAAACCAACTTTTAAAACATCATTGCTTTTGGGGAATCCTTGCAAAGGAAAGGCAAGATTAAGGCCGATCGAACTACCAATAACGACTGCTCCTGTTGATTTAATGAATGATCTACGATCAGTTGTTCCAGACTTTGCCATATCTATCTTATTGATTTTATTTTTTTTATAGTAAAATTATCTCTGTCGATCCCCCCAATTAAATCAGCCTTCTATAGCCAATTCTAATTCATACCAGCGAGAAATTATCTGAATTAAAACAAATGCATCTATTTTAACGCAGTTCTAAAATATTTAACACTTGCAGTTACATCCGGAACATTGTTATACCAATTATGCTCATATTCAACTGACAATAAACCCTTAAAACGCTGCCGTTTCAACTCCTTTATTACGCCGTCGATATTTGAGACACCCGTTCCCCAATGAACATCATGTGCCTCCTTTTTATTTTTTTCATTTAAGTCTTTTACATGTAACTGGATAACATGACCTTCTAATTTTTTCAGAGATTCTACCGGGTCAAGGCCTGAACGCACCCAATGACCAATATCTGCACAAGAACCAAGACGTTTACTTTGTCCTTTAATTGCTGAAATGACAATGTCAGGATTCCAATAAGGTGATGGCTGGGGATGATTGTGAATGGCCAGATTAATTTTGAACTGATCACACAACTTTGATATTAAGGGAATATATTTTACATCAGGTTCAGAAGTAAAATTTTCCAAACCCATCGCTTTGCCAAATTCGAATAGCTGTAACCAATCTTCATCGCTTTTAGCATTAACTACGCCATAGGAAACCATTTTAATTCCTTTTTCCTTCAATCTCTGTAAAATTTTAGTCCTTTTTGCAGCATCCATATGGTAATCCATTTTACCTTCAATACCTCCGCCAATGGTCTGACCTGGATAAGCTTCAACATATTTTAAACCACAACTATCGATTTTATCAATGGCCTCAAAAAATGCAAAGCGGTTAAAGGTATATGCCTGTGCACCTAGTTTCCAGCCTAATTTAGCTTCCGGATTTTGTGCAAATGAACTATTTACAACACCATAAAGGCATATATTAAGCACCAAAAAGAAAATTAATTTACTTTTCATTAGAGTATAATTTGTTTAAAATTTGAATGATGTAAATGAATTAAAATATTAAAACAGCAAAAAATCTCTACAAGAAACTATCCGATCATTTATATCCTTGATCATAACAGTCTTTAAATGCCTTATTCCCTACCCGAAATTTAATCGCTGCTCTATTAGTGAAGGTAATAAAATAATGAAAGAAAGTACAAAAAAACGTTCTTCTTGGCACTAATTTGGCGAAGGTGATAAGGTGCAAGCGTGCAATTGGCTCCTTTTACATGAACAGATTAATATGCTCTATAAAAATTCTTGATGTTGCAACAGAAATGCAATGCATTACTAGCATAAAGTAAACTTCTGAAAAATAAGAAAGGCCAATTAAATAAAATACCTAAAACTAATCCACATTTACATTTTTTCGATTTGAAAAATTCATACTTTAGTTGGTTAAATAATGCGTCCAAAATCAACCAAAATTTTATCAAAATATTCGGATTTACCTTTTGGTCTTCGGCGAAGATTGGCCAGGGTAATAGGAGCCGGTTCCTACATAAATTGATCAATCCACTTTTTAAAAATACAGCGCACTTTTCCGAACAAAAACTACAAAGCCGATAACATAACAATGCAGATTTAATCTATAAAATATGAAAAATAAAATCGACTTGAACTTCCAGATAATTGACAGGGCTTGGTTGATTATCCTTTTCCTTTTAACAGGAAATATATTAGATACAAATGGCCAGTCTATTCCAAACTACAACACGGTTAGAAACGGTAAAATATTCCAAATCTTTCAATTTCCCAGAAATCAAATGCCAAGAATCGACGGAGATAAAAGTGATTGGGAATTAGTGCCTAAAAACTATACTTATGGAACAGATCTTTTAAATGATACTGAAGATGGTATAGGCACCAATATCGACCCAAAAGATCTTGACGTAAAAGTGAAAATCGGCTGGGTAAAGGGAATGAATCGTATCTATTTTCTTTATGAGGCCTATGATAATTTTTGGGATTTTGAACGTTTTAATCCCGAAGGTTATATGAATGATATTTTTGAATTGGTAGTGGACGGTGATTTGTCCGGTGGTCCTTTTATTCAAAATCCCTCAATAGATCCTGCCAAGCTAAAATGGCAACCTCAAAGCCCTTCATACATCGAAAATCATTTTAATTTTAGTGGCCTACATGCACAGAATTACCATATTTTTACACCCCCTGTAAACAATGCATGGGTATTGGTATGGGGTAGCCAACCTTGGGTTTCCGAGTTTCCGTACGCAAATCAAGCCTATTCTTACAATTTTAAACATGGCGAGAGCGGCACTTTGATTTTGGAGGGATGGATTACTCCATATGACTATGCTCCGCACGAAGGGCCGCAAAGAGCCGTAGAATCTCAACTAAAAGAAAATAAAGTCATCGGGCTCTCTTGGTCAATATTAGATTTTGATGGGGGTGAAAGGAAAGGCCATTTCAATCTCTCCCATAATGTCAAAATGGTAAGTAATGCCTCATATCTTTGTTCATTTCAACTGATGCCTTTGGAAAAAGAATTTTTGGAGCCCATTAAGGCAGCATGGACGTTCAAATTTATCGACGAAGAGAATGGGATAGTTGCTTTCAAAGATGAATCAATTGGTGCGATAGAAAAATGGACATGGGATTTCGGTAATGGTGAAACCTCAACGGAACAAAATCCGATACATTCTTTTAAGCAAAAAGGGGTGCGTAAAGTCATTACGTTAAAGGTTGAAGGGCCCGAAGGCAGCTCCAAACGTACCCGGTATTGGGAAGTTATGATACGGTAGTGCCATACCACTTCCAATATCGATCATAGTGTTTTATAATAAATTATTTGCGTAACCCTATGTTAGGACAAGACGCTTACTTTTTTGGACCTGTTAATCCTCGAGGTCCAACAGAGCTTATATCAATTGCATTGAACCCCAGTTTAAAAGCGGGCGAACCTGATTTTAGCGAAAAATTGTAATTGGCAGCATCTACAAACATCGGGTCGGCATATTGAGAATGAATATCCTTTCCAGCCTTTTGCCATTCAGTCCAGCTTTTGCCGTTAAAGTCAATTTCTGAAAGGCTTTTTGATGGATTGAAATAAAGGTTTCGATCCATTTCAAATGTTGAAGTTAGCTTCTCTTCTCCTTTACGGTCGGGATGGTAATAAAACGTATAGGGTTCGTCATCCCATTTATTATCTAACAATATTCCTTCCTTCCAGAAAATAATGTTGTTTTCGAAATAAACACTTTGATGTGGTTCACTGCGGCTTCGGCTTAGCTGCTGTAATCTTCCCAAGGCAAAAATATTATTCCTGACGGTAAGTTCTTTTGCGAAATGAATGTTGTATCCTGCGAATTTGGTATTGTAAACAATATTGTTTTCAATTAAAATATGAGTTGAGCCTTCATCGTTGTAAATTCCCCATCCTCCGTAACGATTGGCATCCACATCATGGATGAGGTTATTTCGTAAAACAGTACCTGGCGAAACTCCGAGTGTATAAATACCGCCCATATCCGAAAGTAATCCCTGACCGATATGATGAATGTGATTGAATTCGATGACATTGTCGCGGCTAATGCTTCGTTTGTAGCCCCATACCCAGCCAATCGAAATCCCGGTGTAAAAACCATTATGGATCAGGTTATGAGCCACATAATTCGCTTCTGTTTGTTGTAAAAGAATTCCTACAGCCGATGGATACTTCTGACCGAAATAACCAATTTCATTATCTGTAAATTCATTTTTGGCCGTTCTCAAAAAAGGAGAATTTGCAAAAGTACCGCCATTTACCTTGAATCCGCCGGCGGCAATTTGGCTAATCTGATTGTTTTTAAAACGATTGCCAACGCATCCTGCTTGAAGATCAAAAGCCCAGTTTCCCAGCTGAGTAAATTTACAATTGCTGAATTCGCAATTGCGAGCTCCTTTCAAAGTAACTGACGCAGAAATGGTTGATGAGCCTTGTCCGTTATTTGTATCACCTTCAGGAAGCTCGAAATTGGTATGCCGAAATTCAATATTCCTGAAAGTAATATTCTCAACAAATTGCTGGTTCTCGGGGTCACCTTCCAAACGAACTAATTCTTTTATGACTGGAGCAAAGAATGTAACATCTTCAGGTTTTTCCTCCGGGAAAGGAAAATAGCTCAGTTTTCCGGTTTTTCGATCGAGGTACCATTCGCCAGGAGAATCCAACTCTTCCATCACATTTTCGACTATATAACGGGCTCCTTCTTCATTAAAATCGTCAGCAAATACTTTTTTTGAAGCATGTTTAAACGAGACAAGATTATTCTTTTCATTAATCGATTCAATAGAAAGGTGGGTATCTGTCCAGAAATGGTAAACTATCACTTCAGCATCACCCAAATTGGTCCATTTTGGGTTTATATCTCCTTTAACAAATTCAAACTTCTGACTTGGTTTATTATAACCTGTAGTTTTTGGTGTTCCATCTGGCATTCCTTTTACACGTAGAAAACCGTTGTTAGGCTTTCGTGCCCGGGGTCGCGAATCACCATTGACAAAAAGTTGATTAAATTTCCATTGTCCGGCAGCAACTTCAGGAATCGTGGTGATCCACCATCCATTTTTCTGCTTCTTCCAGCCTTTTATTTCCCGTCCGCCACTTAGTATCACGGGTTGATTCTGAAACCGGTCAATCAGCATCGGTTGTTTTGTTGATCCTTCAGCTAAAGGTTTTATTATCAGGGGTTTATTTAGTTCATAGGTTCCTCCCATCAATAAAATGGTTGCAATCTCTCCAGACTTGGATTGTTTTCCGCTTTTTCGGATCTCATCCACAGCCTTTTGGATGTTTGCAAAAGGTTTTTCGGGTTGAAATCCGGAATTCAGATCACTTCCGTTTGGTGATACATAATAAGTTTGGGCTTTGGATTCAAGTTGAATTCCTAAAAACCAAAGTAATAAGAGCAGACAAGACAAAATTTTCATTGAATTATAGATTTAATGCTAATTTAGAAATAATAATATTACTTTCCGGCAACCGCAATTTCCTTTATGGCTCTGATAAATTTATCCAACTCTGGTAAACGAGTATAAACATGAGGAGTGATCCGCACACAACTCACATTATCATACTCAATTGCTACCGTGTGAATTTTATACTTCGCAAACAATATTCCATCAAGTTCTCTTGGCGTAATTCCATCAATACTTACCCCACAAATTGCACATGAGTAGGCAGATTTAAGAGATGTTTTAATCCTCACTTTGGGAACATTTATAACCTGCTCTACCCAGTAATTCTTCAGATATCTTACACGTTCTTCTTTGCGCTTTTTACCTATAGCCAAATGAAAATTAATTGCTTCACCTATCCCCTGTTCAATAGGAAAGCTCCGGGTTCCAAGGGATTCAAATTTTCTGATATCTGTACCACGAGGATCTCCATTTGCAAGCAATGGCCAAATCTTAGAGATTTTATCCCGTTTAATCCACATCATACCGCTGCCGATTGGAGCACTTAGGAATTTATGAAGAGAGGTAGCGAAATAATCACAACCCAGGTCAGGGATTCTGAAATCCAACAACCCGAATGAATGTGCGCCATCGCATAATACCTCCAAGCCATGACTATGTGCCATATCACTGATCTTCCTTACCGGTAGAATTTGTCCGACCCAGTTAATAACATGGGTAATATGTACAACCTTAGTTTTGGGTGTAATTGCATTCTCGAATGCAGCTACAATTTCTTCATCATTCTCTACCGGGAAATCAAAACCAAGCTGTTTATAAACTATTCCATCCCGCATTTCTCTCTGTTTCCATGCATTCATGTGGTTCGGATAATCCAATTTACAACCAATCACCTCATCCCCTGCCTTAAGATCAAGACCAAAAATTATAGTATTTAAAGACTCTGTAGCATTGCGATTGATTACAATTTCTTCCTTATCGCAACCACCCAGTTCTGCCAGTTTCTCACGAAGCGGCTCCCTACCCTGATCGAGAATTCGCCACATAAAGTAAGAAGGCCCTTCATTGGACAATTTATTGTAACGTTCAACAGCTTCCTGGACTACTCTTGGCGAGGGACTAACACCGCCGTTATTCAAATTAATAATTTGCGGACTAACTGTGTAAGCTTGCTGAATAACACTCCAATAGTCTTCGTCAGAAGCAACAGAAATTGGTGAAAGATGATTAACTCTGGAATTGGCTGATGAAATTTCTTCAGCGTGTAATTGGTTAAACAAGCTGTTTGCTGAGAATGCTCCGGCCATTAAGCCTATTTGCTGTAAGAATTGTTTGCGTCCTGCCATTGTTTATAAATTATGATTAAGGTAGGTATTTAAAGCTCAAAACGATACTAATCTGGCGTTTTCGGCTAGAATTTAAACTAATTTTAAACTAACACGAAAAATTTATCCCTTATTTTTAATTAACATGTCCCATATCAGATCATAAACATCTGTAGCAATAAACTTATCCCCCGAATTTTTTCTATCCGAAATCAATATCGGCTGATACTCAGGAGGTACCCCTGTTCTGCCATGTGATCCTCTTACTAAACCAGCATCCAGAGGAATGACATCCATTACATACCTGAACCCTGCTTTCTTTCTTAACAGTTTATACCCCGCTCGCAATTTAGAGCTCATGAACATCTCTACGGGATCATAACCCGGTTTTTTATGAATATCAACACAACGGGCGTAATCAGGTGCCTTCTCATCATCAAGCCAAAAATAATAGGTAAACCAGCTGTCTTCATCTGCCATCAATACCAGATCACCTGAACGTTCATGGTCTATTTTATAGTCAGATTGCTGCTTCCTGTCCAGAATTAATTCTACCCCCTTAACCTGCTTCAAAAGTGAAAGTACCTGACCCATACACGAAGGGTCATTGATATAAACATGGGCAATTTGATGATCAGCAACAACAAAGGCTTTTGATGCTCCAGGATCAAGCAGTTCAAGCCCTCTTTCTTCGCGGATAGCGAGCAGACCATGCTCACGGAAAATCCGGTTCAAATGCAAAGGATTCCTGACTGGAGCAATACCATATTCAGAAAGAATTATGATTTCAGCATTGCGTTGTTCATAAAATGTCACCAGCTTTCTGAGCAGATCATCGATCTCGTTTAACTCTTTGCCAATTAGCGAGAAATCAGGTCCGAATTTTTGAAGACAATAATCCAGATGTGGCAGGTAGATCAGGCTCAGTGTAGGATCGTAAAGTTCATCTGTTAGCATAGATGCATCGGCAATCCATTTTGAAGATTCAATATTAGCACCCGGCCCCCAAAACTGAAAAAGTGGAAAAACACCAAGCTTTTCCTGAAGAACATCACGCAGACCTGCAGGATGGGAATAACAATCCGGCATTTTTCGGCCATCTGCAAGATAGTTAGGTCGAGGAGTTACTGCATAATCAGCTGTTGAATACATATTGTACCACCAGAACATTTTTGAACAGGTGAATGAAGGGTCAAGCTTTTTTGCTCTCTCCCAGATTTTTTCGCCTTGCACGAGCTTATTGGATTGTTTCCAGAATTTAACCTCTGAGTCAATCCGGTCATACCATCCATTTCCCACAATACCAGTCTCAGATGGCCATTTTCCTGTCAGGTAAGTAGATTGCGCTGAGGTAGTTACTGCAGGCAATACAGGCTCAATCCGTATCAAGTTTTTCCTTTGAGTATATTCTCTTAAAAAGGGCATGTGCTCCCCCATCACAGAAGTAGACAAACCGACAACATCAATAACTACTGTTTTATTCATGAGCCTCATTTTTAAGCAATAATTCTTTCACCCAGTTCAATTCCCTGATAATACTTTCATCTATCGGTGCCTTCAATGCTTCAGGCAACACTTCCCAGGTATAAGTTTCTACCTCCATATGATCGGTAAAGGGCTTGGCAACTTGAATTTTCAACACTTCAGCAATATCTTCCTGAGTCGATTGAAGTAAACCAAGATCTCTGATAAAAACTGGTACATGAAAATGTGCTCGCCATTCTCTGACTAAAGGATTGGTATAGTCACCCATCGCTTGGGGCAGATCACGATACCTCAGCAAAATCCCATCTTCTTTTCTTGCCACAACCTGGTGGAGATAAGTTGGTTCATCATATTTGGCAAATGCATCAGCGATCCCCGATCTGAGTTCTGGATCGACTGGAAGATCTGCCTTTAAGGCTGCACTGATCTGAATTTTACCTACCCGAATTCCCTTATTCCCAAGGAGCTCAATAACCTGAGCATGAGATTCATAACCAATTGCAAAATGACAAACATCATAGCAAAGACAGATATGTTCTTTGATGAAAACTTCAGCTTCCTCCGGACTGATATTCAGGCGATCCGGCAATATCTGTTTAGAAAGTGGTAGAAGTACTTTTTCAAACCAATCAATAAATTCTGCTGCCGATTCTAGAATGCCATCAGGCTCAGGTTCAATATCCAAATGCATGTTAACGCCAGATTCTTGCCTGATTCTAATCAGCTCCTCTGCTATAACCAAGATATTTTCTGTAGCCAACAACGTTGCTTTCTGCAGTGCTTTCTCTTCCGGAAACCAAAAGCGATAACTTAGTGGTGATGTAGAAATACCCCCTTCCATTCCTTCAGGCAAGAGCTTGGCAAGTGTACTGAATAGCCTAACGGTGTAATTTACTCTATCCTTGCTGGTCCAGTCTGGAGCATGAACGTTATCCTTTACCACAGCATGATGGAAATCTCCATAAGGAAATCCGTTCATCGTAAATACATAGGCATTATTACTTGCCAGCCATTCTTTAAATTCCCTTAGTTCTTCAGCATCCTGAATATCCAAACTTGCAGAATTAGAAAGCCTTAATCCGATTCCCATCGCCTGATTACTGCAGACTTGTTTCCTGATAGCCGGAAAATGCTCTTTCAATGCTGCAAAATGATCCTTCCAGCTCTCTCCCGAATGAATATTGGTACAATAACTTAAATGTCCGGATGCGAGTTTCATAAATTAAAAGAGATTCAAATCAGGCTTTACTAATTTAACGATAATATGCTTTTAGGTTTTCTGAAGCATTAATCAGTATCTCATTATCTATGTGATGAACTTCAAATCCACTTCCTATTCCATCGAGCAACATGATTGTAAGTTCGCCACCTAAATGCTCCCTGAACTCTTCAAGGCCCGATAAAATCGCTGAATTACTCGCAGATATCTGCATTATAGGGTGTGAAAGTTCAAAACCCAGTTTTATTAATAAATCCAGAATTCTATTGCTTTCAGTATCGCTCAAATGACCTGATAGGTTTGAATAAACTGTATCAAGAGCCATTCCCATTGCTACAGCCTCTCCATGAAGTACTTCAAAACCAGAAAGTTGTTCAAGTTTATGTGCACTCCAATGACCAAAATCCAGCGGACGTGATGAACCGCTTTCAAATGGATCTTTACCTGCAATATGCTGCATATGAAGCTCTGCACATCTCTTAATAAGATAGTTCATTGCTTTCATATCCCTTTCAACCAGCGCAGCAGCATTTTTTTCAATCCAAAAGAAAAAATCAGGGTCCTTTATTAAAGCAACCTTAACGGCTTCCGAAATACCCGAGCGCCAGTGCCGTTCATTCAGTGTCTTTAGATAAAAATCATCATTGAAAACTGCCAAAGGAGGGGCAAATGTTCCCAAAAAGTTTTTCTTACCAAAATAGTTGATGCCATTCTTTACACCAATTCCTGAATCATTTTGAGATAATACAGTAGTTGGTATACGAATATGCCTTATCCCCCGGTGGGAAACAGCCGCTGCATAACCAACAAGATCAAGAAGTGAACCTCCACCAATTGCAGCTATAAAAGAGTGCCTGTCTATTTTGCAGGTGTTGACTGCTTCCAGTATCCTGTCAAAATAGATAACATCATTTTTTACCAGTTCTCCACCGGGAATCATAATAATTTCCGGCACCAATTGTACAGCTTGATTCACTTTGAAATATTCTCTTATTTCAGTAATTATGTCATTTCCGGCATCCATAAATCCCTGATCAATCACGAATAATATTTTACGGGTATTACTGCCATGCGCAATGCCTTCTAAAAAATCATTGAACAGGGGATTAGCCAGACTAAATAGCCCTGATGTGAAAAAAACCTTGTATTCGAATTTAATGGAAAATGACTGCTGTAAGTAATTCATATAGATAGACGCTCATTCAGCTTTCAAGAAAGCATTAGAGCTTATTTTTTCGATAAAGATAATTTTCAATTAAGTAACTGCAAAACGTTTTGCGAGCCATAAAGATAGTGGAAGAAGCATTGCTATCAGCATAGCAAAAAAGATTTGTCCGTAAGCTGCAGCCCAGGCAGCATCCATAAGTATGAGTGAAATCACTCCAGCCTTAACAGCCTTTCCAATATTCTTACCAACCGGATCCTTAATTGCAGCAAACAAGGGTTTAAAAATCATCCATGCAAATAGCACAACAAACAGGGCAGCATAAAAAATATTTTGCTGTAAAAAAGCAGCATATAGAATGGCTCCAATCACAATCTCGTATAAAAATGCCCCGAAATACAGTTTCTTCTTACTTGATCCATGAACTTCCCCCTGACTGATCATGGTAATGGAAAAAATATAAATCAATGGGATCAAACCCAGTAAATAAAGACTTTGAAGTGAAAGGGAAACAATACTTACTCCGAGTAATAAATTCATTCCGCGGCAAACGCCCATATTCAATGGCCCCAGGAAGGCATGATGTTTGCTAAACTTATTATAGACCAAAGCAAAAACAAGAATAAGAAATGCAATAATTCCAGATCGAAGCGAAAATGCAAATGCTGCCAAGAAACCTATGCATAGAAGTATAATACCAAGCAAAGTGGCTTCCTTTTTACTTATTGCTCCGCTAGGTATTGCTCTTTCAGGCCTTTCAATTCTGTCTAGATCTGCATCGAAAACATCATTAAACACAATTCCTCCACCATACAAACCTATTGTCGATAAACAAAGTAAAAATACCGGTAAGAACTCCTGATCTACAGAAAGAAAATATCCCGAAATAGCAATACCCGCCAAAACATCGGCAACCGAAGTTACGATATTGGCTGGCCGCATTAACCGTAGAAAGATCAGGGCTTTTTTCAAGATATTAACTGATAATCAAAGAAGATTTATCCGTTCGCGGCTGTTGACCGCCTCTTAACACTGTATTACCTTCAAACTTTTCTGACTGATCAACAGACTTAGGACTAGTAAAGTCAGTCTCATCAATTTGTCCGCTTTGTGCAAAGGCAGTGATTGCATTCGAATAGGTGATCAGCCGGATATCCTCATCACTGATTCCTCTTAATTTCATCAGCGCAGCTGTCTTGGGAATAGCCAAAGGATCACTAATTCCCCAGTCGGCAGCAGAATTAATCATAATACGCTCCGGGCCATATTCTTTTGCAACTTCAACCATACGTTCATTACCCATTTTGGTAAATGGGTAAATCGTAAAAGCAGCCCAAAAACCTCTGTCCAGAACCTCTTTGACCGTTTCCTCATTGTTATGATCAATGATAACCATAGAAGGGTCAATACCATGCTCAATCGCAATATCCATGCTGCGTTGAGTCCCTCTTTTCTTATCGCGATGCGGCGTATGAACCTGAACAGGTAGTCCGGCCTCTTTGGCTAGCTCCAGCTGAAGTCTATAATATTTATCTTCTGCTGCAGTCTGATCATCAAAACCAATCTCACCGATTCCAACTACCCCTTCTTTGTAAATAAATAAGGGTAAAATCTCCATCACCTCGGCAGCGAGCTTCTCGTTATTAGCTTCTCTTGAATTTAAGCCGATTGTACAGTAATGCTTAATTCCAAACTGAGATGACCTGAATCTTTCCCAACCTACTAGGCTGCTGTAATAGTCCCTGAAACTGTCAATTCCAGTGCGGGGTTGCCCTAGCCAAAATGCAGGTTCAATCAAGGCTACAATTCCTGCATCGGCCATAGCCTGATAATCATCGGTTGTTCTCGAACTCATGTGAACATGAGGGTCGAAAAATTTCATACCCTTTACGATCGAAAGATCCATGGGCTCAGAAGGCACCTGTGGTCTTCTATCTTCAAATGAATGGCTGCAACACATAATCTAAATATTAATTAAAATTTTCATTATCAGGAGCTAAACGAGCCCAGCTGATTTCATTGCTCTCAATAGCCTGCAAAAACTCCGGATAACTTTTCATGAGCTCTGAAGCTGATGAAAAACCTGAATGTGCCAAAGTTAATGCAGCAGCTTGTTTTTCCCTCAAACTCCCTTCAGAAAGAACTTTTTTGAGGTCATTCACCAAGCTTTCGTCTAGAAACTTGGTGGTAAATCTCCATAAAAATGGATTGATTTTTCTCTTGGCTGCCCATCGCTCGTAGGCATAGTCTTTGAGGGTAAGAGCGAGTTCGCTATTTGATCTTTCATCAATTCCCGAAATTTGATTAATATCTTTATCCGTGAAAAAAGCTTTCAGAATCAACTGATTCCAGGCTTTTTCATCCAGATATTTCTCAGGGTATGGATTATGATACATAATCGCTTCAAGTACCGGACCAATATTGCTTCGAATACCTTCTGCGCATCTCAACTTCCAAAGATCAGGAAAAGCAAATACTGGGAGGAATGAATAGAGCGCAACAAGCTCCGAAACTTCTGCTGCAAGAAAAAGATTTTCGATTGTTTTAACATATTTATCTTGATCTGAAGGATCCAGATGCAATAATAAACAAAGACGACCAAGTTTGTCCGCAGTCCAGTTTTCTATAGTAAATCCAGGCTTTGCCTGATCAATATTGCTGATCAAATCCGGACTTATTTTAACGGGAGATTTTCCGGTTTTTCTGGGCATTACTACAAAAGCGGTATTGATTACCTTTGTATCATCCGAAGATAAATTCTCACTTAACCAGGCCCATACTTCCGGACTAAGGCTTGAACGGCTTACTTCTGTAATCAGTACCCGTAATCTTTCTGCATCGTAATCGAACATGTCCAAAGATTTGAATTTTTTATGAGTAGGGAAGACCAAATATTGCAAATATTTTTAAAAAATAAATATGAATTTGGAAGTGCTTGGAAATATCTCAAATCCCTCCAGACAAAAAATAATTTAAAGCAAGTGCAGCAGAAATAATCAGTAATCCAAAAAACTCCCTAGTCATTTCAATATAAGGCTTTGTTGCCTTCATGCTTTCTGTGATGCTTGGCTGCTTATACTTCACAATCCAGTCCCTGACCCCATCCTTTCTGAAAAATAAAATCATAGCATAAATCAGATAAAAACCAATCAGAAACAAATAAGTGATTGGAAAAAACTTACCAAAACCTGCAAGACCACAGAAAACAGAAGCCGCAAGGTATATCGGAACCCAAAGCCATGAATCATCGTCATTCAGATTAAACCAGGCAAAAACCAGGAAGGAAAGACAAAAGATTAAATTCAGAATAATTAAGACCATAACTGATTAAAATTCATACTACTAATATAGCCATTCAGGTTAACTGAGAAAATGATAATTATCACAAATCAAAATATTAAAATAGGGAAAATTGAATAGTTTCAGACTTTGATTTTATTGATGGAATTTCAGAATCAGATATATGATAAACTTCTGTTTCACGATCTCTGGAAGCAATAGCAATTTTAGTTTTACATTCAGTCTGTCCGAACAATTTCATAACCATTGCCGGGTCATTATTATCCCTCGAAAGATGCGAAAGTAAAAGATGGCTCATATGAGTTCCATTGCCTATAAAAAGATCAAAAGCCTGCTTATTTGACAAATGGCCCTTAAGGCCGCGAATCCTTGACTTTAGATGGTAAGGATATCTCCCATTTTCAAGTAAATCATCATCATAGTTCGCCTCAAGAAAAGCAGCATGGCATTCACTAAAATATCGGGTCACATGTTCACAAGAAAAACCAATATCAGTAAAGACACCAACAGTTAAGCCTTTATATTTTACGGTAAAACTGTGTGGCTCCGAAGCGTCGTGGGATTTAGGAAACGGGGTTATCATTAGTTCTCCAATAGCTACAGACTGATGTGCTGAAAGGGATCTGACTAAATCAGATTCCAAAACAATCCCTGAACTTTTGAGAGTAAGCTCGGTAATGTAAACAGGTAACCTATATTTTTGAGCAATGACCTCAATTCCACGAATGTGATCGGTATGTTCATGCGAAACAAAAATAGCTCTGATTTTTGTCATCGAAAGCCCCAGCCGAGCCATCCGTTTTTCAGTTTCCCGGCAAGAAATTCCGGCGTCTACAAGTATCGCATCCTCTTCATTTTCAATATAATAGCAGTTGCCATTACTCCCGGAATTTAATGATGCAAAGCTTATTGCCATTCTTTTCAGCTAATAAATTGGAATTCTTCTTAGCTAGTAAATTTACAGAAAAAGGTTTAAAGACCTCAGCTTATGTGATTATCTTAGCAGAAGAAAACAATTATTCACAAATGAAAAAACTGACCATACAATCTTTTTCACTAGGAAGCCTACTTTTCTTCACAGCCTTCATTTTAACTGTTAGCAATGCCTTCTCTCAGCAAAGACGTTTGATAAATTATAATGAAATAAGTGCATTGGTACATGAAAGCACTTCCTTAGCGGGCGGTGCAACCTTTAATGGCTTCAGAACACGTACCGGAGTTACAAAACTATTGAACAATAACTTCGGAATTGGAATTGCCCTGGGGACAGACAATTACCGCAAATCGGGCGGTGGAAATTACAATACCCTGCCAATTACTTTAAATGCTTCCTATTATATTGACCCGAAACTCAGCGGACTCAAATTTGATGTATATGGCGGTTATGCAGTCAGACTTTTTAATAATTTAAGTAAAGGTCTAAATTATGGATCCGGACTCTCCTATTCTTTTGTAGTGAATTCAGGACTTAATCTAGGGATACAAACAGGTTACAATTATCAAAAAATCGACTTCCCGTCTAACTTCAAGCTTTCAGAAAACTTTAACATGGGGAGCATTCGTATTGGACTTGGAATAACCTTCAAATAAATTTCTATTTTAATCGAACAATACCCTTGGTCAAGGCTGACAGGGTTTTAAACCCTGTCAGCCTTAAACCCTGTCAGCCTTATTAAATTAAATTCATTAATTTTGCAGTTTACGGCTCCAACGAGATTTTAATATGTCAAAAAGTACTTATAAAATTGCTGTGCTTCAGCTTAATCTGAATGATATTGCAGAAAACAATTTAAAAAAATGCCTGAGTTGGGTCCGTGATGCTGCAAAACAAGGAGCCGAAGTAATCTCATTGCCTGAACTATACAGCAGTCACTATTTCTGCCAGTCTGAAGACACGGCGAATTTCGCTTTAGCAGAACCTCTCTACAGTACTTCCTTCATAGCTTTCAGTAAATTGGCCAAGGAATTAGAGGTAGTAATCATCGTTCCTTTCTTCGAAAAGAGAATGGCAGGAATTTACCATAATAGTGCCTATATTATCGATACTGATGGTTCGGAAGCCGGATTGTACCGAAAAATGCATATCCCAGATGATCCTCATTTTTATGAGAAATTCTACTTTACTCCCGGAGATATTGGATTCAAAACCTTCCCAACACAAAAAGGGAAAATTGGCACTTTAATTTGCTGGGATCAATGGTATCCTGAGGCTGCAAGATTAACAGCCTTGCAAGGTGCTGAAGTACTTTTTTATCCTACAGCAATTGGCTGGCATCCGCTCGAAAAGGAACAATATGGTGAAAAGCAGCATGGCGCATGGATGAATGTAATGAAAGGACATGCGGTTGCAAACGGTGTATATGTTGCCGCAGCAAATCGTATTGGTCTCGAACAATATTTACCTGATACCGCAGGTATTCAATTCTGGGGCTCATCTTTCATTGCTGGTCCGCAGGGTGAAATCCTCGCCCAGGCTTCTCATGATCAGGAAGAAATTCTGATTGCTGAAGTTGACCTCGAGCTACAGGAAAATGTACGTCAAAACTGGCCATTTTTCAGAGACAGAAGAATTGACGCCTTTGGCGATATCACAAAAAGATCTATAGATTAATATGAATATTAGTAGAAGATTTCCTGCTGAATGGGAAAAACAGCAGGGTATTTTACTTTGCTTTCCACACAATGGGAAGGACTGGCCAGGGAAATTTGGAGCAGTTCAATGGGATTTTGTTGAATTTATCAAAAAAATAGCTGAGGCAGAAGAAGTATTTCTGTTGGTCAAAGATAAAAAGCAAAAAAATAAAGTTTTTGAAATGCTTGAGAAGGCTCATGTCAATCTTGAAA
>JBIIRT010000051.1:0-19645 GCA_044341405.1 Daejeonella sp.
ATAAATTATGATTATCGACTCAAAACATATAGCTTGGCATCAGTTCATCCCTTTCAATAGGAATATGAAATCTCAAAACAATCTCATGAGTAGCTCTTGAAAAGTTATTCAGTCGGGTAAGGTTATAATCATACGCATAGCCCAATCTCAACGTTGGAACAAGCCTAAAATCAAGTAATCCTACAAGTGCGCTTTTACTACGATAAGATAATCCACCAGAAATAATCTCTCTAAAGAATAGGTTGGCATTTAAATCATAATTAAAAGGTAAGCCTTGCACGCCTCGAAGTAGAAATGATGGCTTCAAAACAAAATTATCATTGATTGTGATCAGGTATCCCGAGTTAAAATAAATGTGTAAATTCTGCTTGACCGTATATTCTGATAATGCGACATCCGTTTTCCTTAAATGTGCCCTCACAAGATTAGGCGATGAAAGTCCCGCGTAAAACTTATCGGTATTATAGAAAATTCCGGTTCCAAAATTTGCTGCCAAAGCATTCAAATTTTGGGCAAACACAGGATCTCCTGCATTGGTAATATTCAACTGGCTGAAATCGGTTTTATAATTTAATGCTCCTAATTGAAGTCCGAATGCCAGTTTTGAATTATCCCCTTCAATACGATAAGACATGGCTAACTGAGCACCGAGATTTTGTGTAACTGAAAGTCGATCATCCACAATTTTAAGTCCGACACCTAATCTTGTCTCGCCAATTGGCATATCACCCGATAGCATAGAAGTTTGTGGAGAGCCTTTTATTCCATTGAACTGTTTCCTGAAAACACTAGTAAATTGCATAGCCTGCCTGAAGCCGGCATAAGCAGGATTAATTTCAAGAGTATTAAACATGTACTGAGAATAGAGTGGCAATTGCTGCGCCATCATTTTCAATGGCGATGTAGCAAGAAGCAAAAATAAGGCAAGCAGGTATTTTTTGTTTTTCATATGCTACCTGTTAATGATTAAATATCCTGGAATTCCTTTAGCTCCATTCACGCTAACAAGAAAAAAATAAATACCATCAGGAAGGTTATTACCCATGAATCCACGCATATTCCCGGTACCATTGAAAGTATTTTGGTAATCAAAATCCTGGAAAACAAGAACCTGATTACGGCTATAAACTTCAAAGCGAACTACATCCGTTGGAAGGCGTTTTACCACTTCATAGACATCATTCAAACCATCGCCATTTGGAGAAATAGCCTCGGGAATATTTACAGGGGTATTTTCGTCTACATCCTTTTTGATTACTGACTTCGAAAAATATTCAATTGGTTTGATAGACTCCACATTGAGGCGAGTATTCATATAAGCACCAAATACTGCGGTTCTTGACGTGATGGTACCCGGAGTAGTGGTAGGAACCGGAGCCAAAACATCCCATAGGCCTTCAAAATTTGTATCATACCTAGTTACATAGGCCTGATTCCGGTTTTTAAAATAGTCAAATCCTTCATCTGAAGAGTTATGCTGAATTGTAATATCTGCTTTAGCGGCGACATCGACCACAGAGGTACTCATGATCCAGGTTTTATTTACGTATTCCGGAAAGTTTAATTTTTTATACAGATTATTGGCAACCCTAAATTTTATAGCTTGGGCAATGCCTGTATAATTGATTTTGACAGGCGTATAGCTGCCAAGATCAGTACCTATTGGGAAATCGAGTGCCACTGGCACTCCTGCTGTATTTCTTAACAATCCGCCACCTGTCATAGCTGTACCTGTTACGATAAAGTTTCTACTACTGAAACCAGTTATTGTTCCTGTGCCCTGACGACCAACATTAACATCAACATTATTCAGGATTAGATTTCCTTTTACAAAATCCAGATTAGTATTAACATGAAGATTACCAAGATCTGCGGTAACATTCAGTGCATTATCAATCCTTAAATTTGGAAATCCCTTAAACGGCTGCGAGCTAAGGACTCTTATTCGCTGGGCTTTTTGGAGAAAATCAGAAAATATAAAAATACCTCCTTTACCGTCAATTCCGCGATCACTTTCATCCAGCAAGACACCACCCTCATTATTTTGCCAAACACTGCCATAAAAATTAATCAAAGCAGTATCATACGACACAATCGTTCCAGAATTTGAGATATCTGAAAAAAGGTTAACATTAGAATTTGGGTGAGCAAAAAGAGTAGCCGTAGGGAATATATTTATCTGATTTACTGCTTGAGCAAAAAGCATCGCAGGAAATACGAATAACAGACAGAGTGTCGTTAACACTGGCTTAAAAAAAATAGCTGGTGTTTTACGGCTCAAGGTAAGAGAATATGGAACAGGGGATATTTTACACATTCACATTAAAATTTATTTAAGAAACGATTTTTTTTTTAAAAAACCGAATCTCACATAGATATAATCTCTGAACTTTGAAGGAAATACTCATTTTAAAAGGTTTAAAGAGAGTGAATGATTGATGGGATTCAATTGAGATTAAGAGCATACTTTTATGTATAAAGCTCAGAATAACAATCCGTAAAATCAAATTTTCCCTAGAGTCTTATGAATAAATTCTTTACTTTATCTTGTTAAATGTTGTTTTAAGACAGTTTTCAATAATTTTAGAGCGCTACCCACGTAGTCCCTTGTATCAATTTATTAGAGAATAGTACAATATCTAAACAAAAAAAGCCAAACCTTAGGTTAGCTTTTTTTGTTTTTATTTCGAACTACTTAAACTTTTATTTCAACTTCAACACCGCTAGGTAATTCAAGTTTCATCAAAGCATCAACAGTCTTGGAATTTGAACTATAAATATCAAGCAAACGCTTGTAAGCACACAGCTGAAATTGCTCTCTACCCTTTTTATTTACGTGCGGTGAACGCAAAACTGTAAAAATTCTTTTTTCTGTAGGCAAGGGAATCGGTCCGCTTACCACCGCACCCGTAGGTTTAACGGTTTTAACGATTTTCTCAGCAGATTTGTCTACGAGATTATAATCGTATGATTTCAATTTAATTCTGATTCTTTGGCTCATTATTGTTTGTTTATATTCCCAAGTAAGAGCTATTAGTTACTAGGGAGATTTGTGTACATATTGTATTTTTAGTTGTAAGTTGTAAGTTATAAGTTATAAGTTCCAAAAATCGACTTTTACTTATAACCTATAACTTAATACTTATAACTTATTATGCGTTAGCTTTCTTACCCTTCACCTTGGCTACAACCTCCTCCTGAACGTTTCTAGGCGCTTCAGCATAGTGATCAAATTCCATGGTAGAAGTTGCACGTCCAGAAGTAATGGTACGTAACTGAGTTACATAACCAAACATTTCTGAAAGTGGTACAGTTGCTTTAATTACCTGAGCACCAGCACGTGTGTCCATCCCTAATAGCTGTCCACGACGACGGTTCATATCACCGATAACATCACCCATATTCTCTTCAGGAGTCAGAATTTCAATCTTCATGATTGGCTCCATCAACACCGGCTTACATTTTGGTAAAGCTTCCCGGAAAGCAGATTTAGCACAAATTTCGAAAGACAGTGCGTCTGAATCGACAGCGTGGAATGATCCATCAATCAAACGGACTTTCATATCCTGTAATGGATAACCTGCAAGAACACCGTTTACCATGGCTGCTGCAAAACCTTTCTCAACAGAAGGAATAAATTCACGCGGAATAGAACCACCAGAAATTTCATTCACGAACTGCAAACCGGTTTTACCTTCATCATTTGGAGATATAATAATCTGAATATCAGCAAATTTACCACGACCACCAGTCTGTTTCTTATAGGTTTCGCGGTGCTGGGTTGTACCAGTAATCGCTTCTTTATAAGAAACCTGAGGTGCACCCTGATTCACTTCAACTTTAAATTCACGTTTCAAACGATCCATGATAATATCTAGGTGAAGCTCGCCCATACCTGAAATGATGGTCTGACCTGTTTCTTCATCTGTTTGTACACGGAAAGTAGGATCTTCTTCAGATAATTTACCCAAAGCCATACCCAATTTATCAACGTCGGCCTGAGTTTTAGGCTCGATTGCCAAACCAATTACTGGCTCAGGGAAGTTCATCGATTCTAAAACAATAGGATGTTTCTCATCGCAAAGTGTATCTCCAGTTTTAATATCCTTAAATCCAACAACTGCAGCAATATCTCCTGCTCCAACATTAGGAATAGGATTTTGTTTGTTTGCATGCATCTGGAAAATACGTGAAATACGTTCTTTATTATCTGAACGCATATTATGCACATAAGAACCTGCTTCTAGGTTACCTGAATACACACGGATAAAACACAAACGACCTACGAAAGGATCGGTTGCAATTTTAAATGCCAGGGCAGCAAAAGGCTCTTTTTCACTTGGCTTACGAATAATTTCCTCGCCTGTTTCAGGATTAGTTCCTACGATACCCTCAACATCCATTGGAGATGGCAATAATTCCATCACATAATCAAGCATTGTTTGAACACCTTTGTTTTTGAAAGATGAACCACATACCATTGGTACTATTTTAGCGTCAAGAACAGCTTTACGTAAGGCATCTAAAACTTCACGTTCAGTAATTGTTTCGGGAGCATCAAAGAATTTCTCCATTAAAGTCTCGTCATATTCTGCAACAGACTCCAATAATTTTTCTCTCCATTCTGTAGCTTCAGCAACCATATCATCAGGAATAGGCACTTCTGTAAAGGTCATTCCCTTATCGTGCTCATTCCATACAATACCACGGAAGTTAATTAAATCGACCACGCCTTTGAAGCTATCTTCCGCACCGATTGGCAATTGCAAAGGTACTGCATTGCTTCCAAGCATGTCCTTAACCTGCTTAACAACCTTTAGGAAATCAGCACCTGAACGGTCCATTTTATTCACGAAACCTATACGGGCAACGCTATAATTATTCGCTAAACGCCAGTTAGTTTCTGATTGTGGCTCAACACCATCAACAGCTGAAAAAAGGAATACCAATCCATCCAACACACGTAATGAACGGTTCACCTCCACGGTAAAATCCACGTGTCCTGGAGTATCAATAATGTTGATATGGTAAGTTTGATCTCTGTATTTCCAGTTCACAGTTGTAGCTGCTGAAGTAATGGTAATACCACGCTCCTGCTCTTGTGCCATCCAATCCATTGTTGCGGCACCATCATGTACCTCACCAATCTTATGGCTCACACCAGAGTAGTAAAGAATTCGCTCAGTTGTAGTGGTTTTACCCGCATCAATATGGGCTGCAATTCCAATATTTCTTGTGTATCTTAAATCTCTTGACATTATTTTATTCTATTAGAATCTGAAATGAGAGAATGCTTTATTAGCTTCTGCCATTTTGTGAGTATCTTCTTTCTTCTTAACTGCTGCACCTTCACCCTTAGCGGCTGAAATGATTTCTCCGGCTAATTTCTCGGTCATGGTCTTTTCACCACGTTTCCGTGAATAATTAATCAGCCATTTCATTCCCAAAGCGATTTTACGTTCAGGACGAACCTCGGTAGGTACCTGGAAATTTGCACCACCAACACGACGGGATTTAACCTCTACCGCTGGCATTACATTATTCAAAGCTTTTTTCCAGGATTCTAATCCATTTTCACTTGTTTTTTTCTCTACTAATTCAACTGCATCGTAGAAAATTGAGTATGCGATAGATTTTTTACCGTCATACATCATGTTATTTACGAACCTGGTTACCATTACGTCGTTAAACTTTGGATCAGGCAGTAAGATTCTCTTTTTTGGTTTTGACTTTCTCATGTTGCTTTCCTCCGTTTAATTATTTCTTTTTTCCCTTAGCTGGAGCGGCTGCTGCCTGACCTGGTTTTGGTTTCTTTGTTCCGTATTTAGAACGACGTTGGTTACGTCCGGCTACACCAGAAGTATCCAAGGCACCACGAATGATGTGGTAACGTACTCCCGGCAAATCTTTCACACGACCTCCACGGATTAACACAATAGAGTGCTCCTGTAAATTGTGGCCTTCTCCGGGGATGTAAGCATTCACTTCTTTTCCGTTGGTTAAGCGCACACGGGCAACTTTACGCATTGCTGAGTTTGGTTTTTTAGGGGTAGTGGTATACACACGCGTGCACACTCCTCTTCGCTGTGGACAGCTGTCCAACGCTGGCGACTTACTCTTGTCGACCAGAGCTACTCTACCTTTTCTAACTAATTGTTGGATAGTAGGCATTTTTTCCTTTTAGTGTTTAATATAATTTAACCCCTGCACCTCAGCTGATTACAGCTTTCATTTAGGGATTGCAAAAGTAGAAAGTTTTTTTTGATTTTCAATGAGTTGGAGAAGAATTTATTTGGGCAAGGAAATGATGACGGGGTATGATGTCTGAAGTATGATGTATGAGGTCTGAGGTCTGATAACTGATAACTGATAACTGATAACTGATAACTGATAACTGATAACTGAAGTCTGATATGAAGATTGATCTGGAAAGCACGTAGGCGGGTCATTCTATTAAAGATGGAAATTGATGTGATTCAGATTCCGGCGAAGGCCGGAATCTCCATATTCTACCCCCCCCCATGAATTGTCATTCCAGCGAAAGATGGAACCTCCTAACTCTTCATGAAAATCTATTTCAAAATTTCCCCGGACACTAGTGATTATTCAATCACCAAAAACCCCATCCAGATCCAGTTCAAATCCGGGAAGAACCTCTGAATAAACTTTCTCACTTAATGTAAAGAGTTTAGACGGCTGATATTTCCCCTTGACATCCAAGGTGTACTTCAGCAAGGTTTTGTCTCCCGGACTTACTAGCCAATATTCTTTAACTCCAAACTCTTCATAAATGATGTATTTATTAAGAAGCTCTATCTTGTTATTTCCAGGAGAGAGAATTTCAATAACCATATTGGGCGCTCCGATACAACCACGAGTGTCTATTTTATTGGGATCGCAAATTACGCAAATGTCAGGCTGCAAAACTGTAAATATATCTTTGTCAGCTTTACTATCTCTATGAAACCTTACATCAAAAGGTGCGTAATAAATCTTACAGGGTTTATCTTTTAAATAATTATAAAGCTCGGAAGATATTTTTACAGATACTTCCTGATGCAAAGGAGATGGCGCAGGGCTCATCTTGAATATTTTCCCTTTTATGAGCTCAACCCGATCATCAAAAACCCAATTTAAATAATGGGCGTAACTATAGGTCAAAGACAAGTCAATATCCTCAAAAGCTAAAACCTCAACTTTTGAATCGGGAATAACATAGGTTTCAGACTTATTCATCGTGATTTACTCTCTATCCAAATTTAATTAAAACTAAGTTCAACCCCTAAAGAAATGAGTAAACGGTAAGCCAGCATACGCTGAAATATACCGTTTACACAATGTCTGGTACCGGTGCAATACGGCATCATAATAAAACATATAATTTCATTCAGCCTTTGTAAACATTGATTTTAAAAACTAAAAAAATGACCCATGAAAAAGATATCTTCTGAAAACTTCCCGCTGAGTTATGACCCGGATGAAAACAAACGGATGGAAAATGAACTATTGCAATTAAAATTAAAAGCAGAACTGGGTGTTGATGCTCATATATCAGCAAACACACCCCCATCCATTGAAAATATCTTTCTTAAGAATATGCTTGCCTATGAAAAAGGATTAGCTGAAGCAAAAGAGATTAATATATTCGGACTAATTGGGAAGCCTGATTTTGTTTCTGAAAAAATACTTGAAGATACTTCCATTGAAACGGCTCTAAATAAAATAATGGATCTGCTAAATGAGAAACAAATCGCGCTCGACTTTTTAGGGAATTATGAAGACCGAAAGAAATATAAATTCATTACTGAAGAATTATTCCAAGAGAAGGTAATGAATGTACAACTACCGGGAATGATCATGCATTTTATCTATGAAGAATTCCATCCCAATCATAAACTGGATATCAGGAACAAAACAGAAAAATTCATCAATTCATGGTTCATCCAAGAGAACGAAAACCTGTCCTTTAGCCTTGCTGATATCCTGGTACTGCCGGATAGAAAAGTTTGGAAGAAAGAAAAGGTAATGGATAAATTCGCCAAAGTTTTTAACTCTTTTCCCAAGTTTAAAAATGGCAAATTTGCCATCACAGAAATCAATTTTGAGATTAAGGAAGATATAGGATTAGCTTATGCAGAGGGAATTATCAATTACGATGCCTACAGTGAAAATCAAGATAAAATTGAATTTGAAGGCCCTTTCAAACTTTATTTTACACTTGAATATGAATGGTGGTCAATTTACTATTTCGTAATTCCCGGCTTTAAGTTTGCAAATATTTAGACATTCAACATCCAGCTTGGGTATAAAAATACCCTCTCAACAGATCAATAAATCAGAGATACTAAAATAACTCTGTATTTTTTGATAGAGACAATTGAGCTTTGGATGATTGTAAATGAGATTAATTCTGTTATAAGATTTAAATTTTTACCTTGTCATGGAAACAATAGATGTTTCAATTCCTTCAATGCAACAGAATTCCCAACTGGACCTCGCTTTTGATTTTGTACAGTACACCAACAAAAATATTTTCCTCACAGGAAAAGCAGGTACCGGTAAAACCACTTTCCTTCATCAGCTAAAGAAAACCTCATTAAAACGCATGGCAATTGTAGCCCCAACGGGTGTTGCTGCCATTAATGCCGGTGGAGTCACTATTAACTCATTTTTTCAGTTAGCCTTTGGCCCTTACATTCCTGGCAATACAGCTAAAGCTGAGCATAAACGCTTCAGTAAGGAAAAAATCAACCTGATCAAAAGTCTGGATCTATTGGTGATTGATGAAATCAGTATGGTTCGCGCTGATACACTCGATCATATTGATGAAGTATTGAGGCGATTTAAGGATCATCAAAAACCATTTGGAGGGGTGCAGCTCTTGATGATCGGAGATTTACATCAGCTATCCCCCGTAGTTAAAGACGAAGACTGGGCAATCCTGAAAAGCTATTATCCAAATCTATTTTTTTTTAGCAGTAAGGCCCTGACAGCAACTGAGCCTGTAAGTATTGAATTAAAACATATTTACAGACAGGTTGATTTAAATTTTATTGACCTTTTAAATAGTGTTAGGCAGAATCAGATCAATGAAAATGTTTTAAAAAAATTAAACCAGCGTTATATTCCTGATTTTAATCCCAGTGATGACGAAGGATATATTACCCTGACCACACACAACAAATCTGCTCTGGAAATCAATGAAAATAAATTAATAGAACTGGTTAGTCCGGCTTATAAATTTAATGCCCTTGTTAAGGATGATTTTCCGGAGTACTCTTATCCAACAGTGGCCGAACTGGAACTTAAAAAGGGTGCACAGGTTATGTTTGTGAAAAATGATCCCTCCCGCGAACGTCTATTTTACAACGGCAAAATAGGTACGGTAACCTCAATAAATGATGATGAGATTTTAGTGAAATGTCCTGGAGATTTGTCGGCAATTGTGGTAAATCCGCTAGAATGGACTAATATTAAATATGAACTGGATACTCAAACTAAGGAGTTAAGAGAAAAGATTATCGGGACCTTCACTCAATTTCCGCTCAAGCTTGCCTGGGCTATTACCATACACAAAAGCCAGGGTTTAACCTTTGAAAAAGCGATTATTGATGCTAATCTGGCATTTGCACACGGACAAGTATACGTGGCTCTTAGTCGTTGTAAAAGTTTTGAAGGCATGGTACTCCGTTCTCCAATCTCTTTCAATAGTGTTAAAACTGACGGCACGATTTCTGAATATACCCGTAATGCAAAAGATAATGAGCCTGGCGAACAGCAATTAAATATATCCAGAATCGCTTTTCAACAATCTCTGATTTATGAGTTATTTGATTTTAACGCTTTAAAAACTCACTGTTTCCATCTAAAAAAGTTAAGTGAAGATCATCATAGTATTTTAGATCCGGGCATGACCAAAATTCTTAATCAGATGAGGGATGATGCAGAAAAAAGCATCTATGAAGTGACTGACAGTTTCAAAAAACAATTATCTAATTTCTTTTTAGAGGATATCCTTCCAGAAAATAATACCGAGCTTCAAAACAGAGTAAAAAAGGCTAGCGCCTATTTTAATGAAAAAATAGATACCGTGTTTAATCAAGTATTGAAAAAACTAAATACAGATACTGATAATAAAGCGGTTGGGCTCAGCTTAAAAAATATTTTAGATGATTTTCACAAGGAAATTGCTATAAAAACCTCAGTCTTACAGGCTGGCACTAAAGGCTTTGACACAACAAGCTATCTCCAGACAAAATCTAATGCTGAGATAGACTATAAGCCGGCAAAAAGTCCGTCTCAAAACAATTCATATTCATCAGAAAACATACTACATCCTGAACTTTATCAGGAAATCAGAAATTGGAGGGATGATCTGGCAAGAGAATGGGGAGTGCCTTTATATCTTGTGCTGGCGCAAAAATCTATTCTGGAAATTCTCCAATTCCTCCCATCAAATCCGGCAGAACTGGAAAATATTAAAGGTTTAGGCAAAACCAGGGTTAAGCAATACGGAAATGATTTACTGGATATTATAAACGCTTACTGCAAAGAAAATGGTATTCATCGTGAATTACAGCAGTTGCAAACAAAAGAGAAAAAATTAAAATCAGATACTAAAAAGGTGAGTTTTGATTTGTTTAAACAAGGAAAAACGATCAGTGAAATTGCCAAAGAGCGTTCTTTTACAACCAGTACCATTGAAGGGCACCTTGCACATTATATCCAAAATGGGGAGATTTCAATATTCGAAATTGTTCCAAAAATCAAGGTGGCAAAAATTATGGCTTATTTAATTCAAAAACCTGAATCAAGCACTGTAGATACCAAGATTGCCCTTGGGGATGAAATTTCTTATGGTGAATTAAAAGCTGTACTAAGTCACCTTGCTTTTATTAAAGCTGAAAAACTGACTTAAGTAAATGGATAAATTTAATCATTTAGAAAAATTCTCAATTCCAAAACTATGATATACTGATTAATCTATTCTAATGATACCTGCCATCCAATCAAAATTGGAGAACAGGTATCATTTTAAATTTTATTTCGATGTAGGCCAGGTATTATTTACCGGGTTCGAATCCGGGAAAACCTTATCGGGATCAGAAACAATGGAAACAATCTCTTCTGTTGAAGGATAATTAAAAGTGAATCGGTAATTCCTTTCCCAAACTTCAACAGGCAGCTTTAATCGGCTTACTTTACCTGTTTTGGTTTTAATTTCCAAGATTACGGGCATAGCCATTTTATCTAGATTTTCTATAGTAATTAAAGAGCCCTGCTTGAAATCATTATTGACATATTTCAGATCTGCAATTCCCTGGTCCAACTTCCAGTTATTCAATATCCAGGCTCTCCAAAACCAGTGTAGATTATCACCCGACACATTTTCCATGGTGCGAAAGAAATCATCCGGAGTGGGGTGCTTGTATGCCCAACGTTCAACATAAGTTTTAAAAGCCCTGTCGAAACGCTCTGCACCTAAGATATGATCTCTTAACATACCCAATGCAATTGCGGGTTTATAATAAGCAAGTAAACCAATACTGTTTTCCTTCATATTATTAGGACTGCTCATTACCGGTTCAAAACCAGGGTTAGTAAGTACTTTTCCAAGGGCATGCATGTCTGGTTTACCCTGACGATATTCGCCGTTATTAAAATCGATCGATGTCAGATTATTAATAAAAGTATTGAAACCTTCATCCATCCAGGCATACAGACGTTCATTGGAGCCAACAATCATCGGAAACCAGGTATGACCAAATTCATGGTCAGTAACTCCCCAAAGATCTCCTGACTTAGATTCTGCACCACAAAAAACAATT
Organism: Daejeonella sp.; assembly: GCA_044341405.1. Classification (GTDB taxonomy): domain Bacteria; phylum Bacteroidota; class Bacteroidia; order Sphingobacteriales; family Sphingobacteriaceae; genus Daejeonella. Next base: position 11,829 of record JBIIRT010000051.1, read on the forward strand.
CCAGGGTACTCCATACCGCCGGCGTTAGAAGCAACGTTCGTTGCAGCCGGATAAGGATATTCGAGCCACTTTTTAGAATTATATTCATTTGATGCCTTTGTGTATTCTGTGGAACGACCCCAGGCACCATTTCCATCACTTTCGACAGGGTAGGCAGAAATCGCCATAGACTTTTTACCGCTAGGCAAATTCATTTTGGCGGCATCAATGATGAAGGCGGCAGAAGAAGCCCATGCTGCATCACGCGCATTCTTTAGTTTAAAATTCCAGGTTAGTTCCTGTTTGCCTTTGGGACGGGAATCTGGATTTGTTACTTCAGCAGCAGATCTGATAATCACTGTTTTATCACTTTGGGCGGCATTTTTCCACCTTTGCTGTTGTTCTGCAGTATATACATCCTGAGGATTCATCAGTTCGCCCGAACCAACAACAATATGACTGGCAGGAACAGTAATGCTGATATCATAATCTCCGTATTCGAGATAGAACTCACTTGGGCCGATGTAAGGAATCGTGTTCCATCCGGAAACATCATCATACACACACATACGTGGATACCACTGCGCTACAGAAAAAATCTTCCCATTCTTAGTATTTAACACGCCCATACGATCTGAGCCATAATCAGGAGAGGTAAAAGAATAGTCTATTTTTAACCGAAGCTGCCCGCCTCCGGAACTAAGTTCGGCCGGAAGATAAACCTGCATTCTGGTATCATCTATAAAGTACTCGACATTCTTCTCAATCGCTTTCCCTTTCTCAACTGATAGAATCTTTACAGATTTTATTTTGTAACCGCCATCAAATTTCTGTCCACGGGCACCACTTCGGCTCCCACCCGGGGGAATAATTGCCTGTCCGCGTGAATCTTCTTTAAACAAATTCTGATCAAGCTGCATCCAAATAAATGGCAGTTTATCCGGACTGTTATTGGTATATGTTAACAATACCGTACCTGAGATCTCATTACTCTGTTCGTTCAGTTTGACATCTAATTTGTAATCTGCCCTATTTTGCCAATACTTGGGTCCGGGCTGCCCGCCGGCAGACCTTAATTCATTACCATTCTTGGTGTAAAATAGCGGTCCGAAAGTCTCGTGATAATTATAATTACCACTTGCCTGAGTTTGTTGTGAATATGCCTTATTTACAAGGCATGAAAAAATAAATACGCAGTATAAAATCTTTAACTTATTCATTTAATTTATCTTTTAATTTTTACTAATAATTCGCCCAGCTGTTCCTCATTAAATCCTAGTAGAACTGAATCAAATCCTGTTTCAATAATTGGTCGTTTAATTACACTATGCTTTTCTTGCATGAGCCTGAATGCCGCTTGCTTGGTGGTGATACTATTCTGTAATTCAGTTGGAAGTAATTTCCAGGTAGTACCCCGCTTATTTATTAATGCTTCCCAACCCAATATTTCTGACCATTCATCAAGCTTATTCTCAGTAATTCCTAGCTTCTTAAAATCATGAAACTCAAAATCAATTCTATGTAGCCTGAACCAATCAAGCGTTTTCTTTACTGTATTGCAATTGGGTATCCCGTAAATCTTCATTTTGTTTTTTTATTAATAATTCATCAGACTAGAGTTTCCAAACAAAAACAATTTATTTGTTAAATCGCGTCATAGTCAATTCTAAACCTACACTAACAAAACTATTTATAAATTCTACTGACCTATCAATTAAGGCCGGCAACTCTTTTTGTTCATCAGAATCGAAACCACTCAAAACAAAATCTACCTGCCTTCCCTTTGGAAAATTATCCCCTATCCCAAATCGTAGCCTTGCATAGTCGGTACCTCCCAGAACTCCTTCAATACTCTTCAAACCATTATGACCCGCAGCGCTTCCTTTTGGTTTGAGTCTAATAGTACCGAAAGGTATTGCGAGGTCATCCACAATAACTAGTATATTTTCTGCCGGAATTTGCAATTCTTGCATCCAGTAATTGACTGCCTTACCACTCAGATTCATGTAGGTTGTAGGTTTAATCACAAAAATCTTACGGCTTTTATAGGCGAACTCAGTATAATAAGCCAGACGCATATTAAAAAAAGATGAATGTGATTGCTTAGCCAATTCATCAGCAATCATAAACCCGATATTATGCCTGGTGTCTGCATATTCCGGACCTATATTTCCTAAACCTATGATCAAATATTTCATGTGGATTACAAATATGCTTCAAAGCTTGCAAAAAACTATATGCTTACAAAAAAAAAGCAGTACCGAATGTATCGGCACTGCTTTAGGTATTAATTAAAAAGCTTAATTATTTCTTGGCATCGTTCTCTGCCTGCTTAAGTGCACGAGACATCGTTACCGATACAATCGTATCTTCAGGATTATTGGTGATTGAGAAATTATCAAACTTCAAAGAACCAACACCCACAGATTTTCCAACGTCTAATTTAGAAATACTAACCTCTACGTACTGAGGCATATCCTTAGGCAATGCCTTAACCCGAAGTTTACGTAATTTCTGGACTAACTTACCACCGATTTTAACCCCAGGTGATGTTCCAGTTAATTTTACAGGAATTTGCATAACCACAGGTTTCTTTTCATCTAATTCCAAAAAGTCAACATGTAATGGCAAATCAGTTAGTGGATGAAAATGTACATCCTGAATAATAGCCTGTGCCTTGACACCTGCAACATCCAAAGCAACGAAAGAAACTTCTGGTGTATAAACCAGACTTTTCAAATCAGATGCAGACACAGAAAAGTGGATTTGATTTTTTCCACCATAAAGAACTGCAGGCACTTTGCCTTCATAACGCAGCTCTTTAGCGTCTCTTTTCCCTACGTTCTCTCTTGGAGAACCGCTAATAGCAATTGATTTCATAATTATTTATTTGTTATTGTTTGTATTTAGATGCTAGAAAACCTAACATTCTAATATTTTTTACCTTATTAGTCTTAACCAGATAGCTATCGAGTTAAGCTTTAGAGGACTGATGTCTGAAGTCTGATTCATACCTCAGATCTCATACCTCTTACTTCAGGTCATTGTTCTTTATTTCTTATTCTTTAATCAATTTTAAACAGTTCACTAATCGAGGCATGTTCATTAACATTAGCAATCGCACGACTAAAAAGATCAGCTGTTGAAAGCACTCGAATTTTAGCACTAGCCTTCGTCGAGGCTATTGTATCAGTAACTATCAGTTCAGTTAGTGCCGAAGTTTCTACAGTCCGGTGTGCATCTCCAGATAATACCGGATGAGTACATACTGCTCTGACACTACTGGCTCCTTTTTCCATAATGAGTTCTGCTGCCTTTGCCAATGTTCTGGCTGTATCACAGATATCATCAATCAAAACCACATCTCTTCCTTTAACATCGCCTATTATTGACATTGATTCAATCTCATTTGCTCTCTTTCTTTGTTTGTCACAGATAACTACTTCTGCATTAAAGAATTTAGCAAATGTTCTTGCCCTGTAAGAACCGCCCATATCCGGAGACGCAATGGTCAGATGTGGTAGATTCAAACTTTTAATATGGGGTACAAATATTACTGAGGCATCAAGATGATCTACAGGAATATCGAAAAACCCTTGAATCTGCGCAGCATGCAGATCCATCGTCATAATCCGGTGTGCGCCGGCAGCGGTTAGAAGATTAGCGATCAGCTTGGCCCCAATTGCAACTCTTGGTTTATCCTTTCGATCTTGCCTTGCCAAACCAAAATAAGGCACAACTACTGTAATATAATGCGCAGAAGCCCTTTTTGCTGCATCTATCATTAACAAAAGCTCAACGAGATTGTCATTGGGCTGGTTAGTTGATTGAATTAGAAACACATCACAACCCCGAACTGATTCATTGTAGTGCGGCTGAAATTCGCCATCACTGAATCGTGATAATGTCACATCCCCCAACTGCTTGCCATAGCTTACCGCTATTTTCTTAGCCAAATCAAGAGAACCTGAGCCGGCAAATAATTTGATCGTGTTAAATGTTACTGGCATTTTGTTTCGGATTACGAAATTATAATTTCGGCTTTAAACTAATAAAAATATAGTTAATAACTATATAGATTGCAAGGCAATCCTGAAATATGCAATTCCGAAACTCGAAATTAATTGGTTGCCCGACCAGGATTCGAACCTAGACAAACTGCACCAAAAACAGTCGTACTACCATTATACTATCGGGCAAACAAAAATCAAAAAGAACCTCCTTTTGAAATGGTGTGCAAATATAGGGGGATAAAGTTTAAAGTGCAAATGAATATTCATTTTTGTTTATGGCCTTGGAAGGAGGATGTCTGAAGGATGAGGTCTGAGGCAGGAGGGTGAGGTCTGAGGTATGAGGTCAGAAGTCTGAGGTCAGAAGTATGAGGTCGGATTTTCGTTTACTAGCTTAAGATAAAAATATCTGAAATTTTATATAATAATCTATAAATTCCGGTAAGCTCTTTTTTTATGATCAAATCATTTTCTGACCTGGATGTCTACCAGTTTTCCTATCAATTGTCAATGAGTATTTTAATCTGACAAAAGATTTCCCTTATTCTGAAAAATATTCTTTAAACAGCCAAATAATTCGTTCTACAAGATCAATAAGTGCCAATATTGCCGAAGGTTTTGGGCGGAGAATATACCATGCAGAATTCAAAAAATATTTAATCTACTCAGCCGGATCCCTAGAAGAATTAAAGTGTGGTTAAATTTCGCTAAAGACTGCCACTATATAACACAGGAACAATTTAACATCTATAATGCTAAAGCAGACGAAATTGGGGCAAAACTTTACAAACTCTATTTAAACTGGAAACCTTAATCTAAATAACAATAAACTACTCAGACCTCTGACATCAGACTTCTGACATCATACCTCCTACCTCTGACATCATACCTCCTACCTCCTACCTCCTACTTGTTAATTTCTGTTAAACCTTGTCCGCTTTCTGCTTCTTATATTAATAATTTCATTAATTTCGACAGCAATATTTTTGATCTTGAATTTATGACTTATATTAAAATCAATAACTTGTTAGGATGGCTAAGTTTTCTCATAGCTCTTATTGTTTATACACTTACCCTTGAACCCACCACAAGCTTCTGGGATTCAGGTGAATTTATCGCATCGGCATACAAACTTCAGGTTGTACACCAACCCGGAGCTCCCCTGTTCCTGATGCTAGGAAAAGTATTCTCACTCATTGCCGGAAGTGATACCAGCAGAGTAGCGTTCTGGATTAATATGTGTTCCGCATTAGCCAGTGCAGCTACAATACTTTTCCTTTTCTGGACTATTACTGCTTTAGCAAAAAAAGTAATTCAGGAGAAAGGAACTGAACTTTCAAATTGGGGAATGATCAGTATAATGGGCTCTGGTTTAGTTGGTGCTCTGGCCTACGCTTTTTCAGATTCATTTTGGTTTTCGGCAGTCGAGGCTGAAGTTTATGCCTTGTCTTCATTATGCACAGCTGTTGTTTTCTGGGCAATCTTAAAATGGGATCAGCATGCAGATGAGCCGGATTCAGACCGCTGGTTGATATTTATCGCTTATGTGATGGGACTTTCAATCGGAGTGCACCTATTAAACTTATTAGCTATACCTGCAATTGCATTGGTTTATTATTTCAGAAGATCTAAAACACCTACTTCTTCGGGCACCTTGCTCACATTACTCGTGGGGATGTTTATTCTAGCCTTTGTACAATATGGAATTGTTCAATATATTATCAAATTTGCAGCGTACTCAGACCTGTTTTTTGTAAATACCCTCGGACTCGGATTTGGTTCGGGTGTAGGGTTTTTTGGGCTTCTGATTGTCATATGTCTAACTGCAGGAATCCTCTACAGCTTAAATGGCAATAAACTCAACCTGATGCTTTCTGTTGGAGCATTTGTTGTTCTAATGACTATTGGAGGTGGAATTTACGGACTTGTGGTTGCAGCAATTCTGCTTGCCGGACTCGAATACATACTAAAGATAAGGGAGAAAAGAAGGATTCTGAATCTGGCACTTATCTCTGTGGTATTCATCATATTTGGATACGGATCCTTTGCGCTGATTGTTATCAGAGCAAAAGCAGATCCTACGTTGAATAATAGTGATGCTTCAAATGCATTTTCATTATTGAGCTATGTCAATCGCGAACAATACGGCGATCGCCCATTACTTTATGGTCAGTATTTTGACTCTAAACCAATTGATAGCAAAAATGGTGATATTATTTATCGTAAGGGTAAAGAGAAGTATGAAAATGCAGGTCAGAAATATGAGCGTATTTACGACCGAAATACCCTCCTTCCGAGAATGTACAGTGATGATCCACAGCATGCTGGCTTCTACCGCGATTGGATGGGAATGGCCGAAGATCAATCCCCTACATTTATCAATAATCTGGGATTCCTTATCAGTTACCAAACCAGTTTCATGTACACACGGTATTTCGCATGGAACTTTGTAGGCAGACAGAATGATGAGCAGGGTCATGGCGATTATACCCGCGGAAATTGGTTATCGGGAGTAAAATTCATTGACAATATGCTGCTGGGCGGCCAATATGAACTTCCAAAAAGTCAGCTTGAAAACAATGCATTCAACAGATTCTATTTCCTTCCCTTCATTTTGGGAATCATTGGCGCTTTATGGCATTTTAAACGAAACCAGAAAGATGCAGGAATTGTTGGTCTGCTTTTCTTTTTCACAGGCCTTGCCATTGTTCTCTATTTAAATCAGAATCCACTTCAACCCCGAGAACGGGACTATGCCTATACTGGTTCATTTTATGCTTTTGCAATCTGGATCGGACTTGGAGTAGCCGGAATTGCAGATTTCTTCAAACCAAGATTTAAAGCTCCAACAGCCGCCCTTCTTGCAACTTTAATAGGTTTACTTGCAGCTCCAATACTCATGGCAAAAGAAGGATGGAATGACCATGACCGCTCCTCTAAATTTACAGCACGTGATATGGCAGCCAATTACCTGGAATCTTGTGCGCCAAATGCAATATTATTTACCTATGGGGATAATGATACATACCCACTTTGGTATGTTCAGGAAGTTGAAAACATACGTCCGGATGTTAGAGTAGTAAATTTAAGCTTGCTTGGAACAGACTGGTATATCCGGCAAATGAAGAAGAAGGTAAATCAGGCTGATGCCTTACCAATCACTATGCCTGATGAAAAATTTGTTCAGGGCGTTCGTGATGTTTTGGGATATCAGGATTACAATGCTCTTGGCGCTGTCGAGTTGAAAGATATTTTTGATATCATGACTTCAGACAGTGATGCAGACAAGGCAACGTATCAGGATGGGTCAAAAGAAAACTTCCTGCCTACAAAGAACTTTAAGATAAGCATTGACCCTGAGCAAATAATTGCCAGCAAAACCCTTCCTGAAAGTAAAAGAGATCTGATTATTCCTTCTATGGAATGGAAGTATAATAAGAATTATGTCAGCAAAACTGAGCTAGCCATGATCGATGTACTGGCTCATAACAACTGGAAACGCCCGATTTATTTTGCAATCACCGTGCCTGATGATAACTATATTGGCCTCGGAGATTTCTTGTATAACGAGGGTTTTGCCTATCGTTTGTTGCCACTTAAAAAAGCTCAGGTGGATTCTGCCGCTGAAAAACCTGAATTAACAAATTCTGATCAGATGTATACCAACCTGATGACAAAGTTTAAATGGGGCAATATGAAAAATGCCGGTTATTTAGACCCCGAATCATTAAGAATGAGCTATACCATGATCAATCATTTCAATATTCTGGCTGAAAATCTTTACAAAGAAGGTCGGACGGAAGAAGCCAGAAAGCTTTTATTGAAATG
>JBIIRT010000225.1:0-5505 GCA_044341405.1 Daejeonella sp.
ATGCAAGAACGTTATTCGCAAGTGTCGCTCCTGTTAAGTTTGAAGCATCCGCTACTGCTGTAATGGTAATATCTGCACTACCATCAAAGTCAACATTGTTGATTTTCTTAGGTGCAGCTAATTTTGTAGCCGTTGCAGCATTACCCCCGATATTTAAATTCGCTACGGGCGTAGTAGAAGCGACCACTAATGGGGCAGTTCCTGTAACAACCGTAGAAGTGAGTTGACCAGATACAGACAGGCTAGTACCAGTAGCAGCACCAATAATTGGAGTAACCAAGGTTGGCGTATTTGATCTAACTACATCCCCAGATCCAGTAGTTGGAATTTCTTCTACAACTCCAGATCCTGCAGAAACACGACCTAAAACTCTATTGCTAGCTGTAATGTCTTGCATTTTACCATAAGTAATCGCTTTATCTGCAATTTTAGCATTAGTAACTGCAGCGTTAGTAATCGTTAATAAGCCAGAACCCGTTACTTCTCCGGTATGGGTAACATTGGAACTTGCTGTTATATTTCCATTTAATTTCCCAATAGCTTGTACAATATTATCGGTAGCCGAAATTACACCTGCACCACTTGAATAGCCAGTTAACACTTTCGAAATGACTGCAGCATTATTAATGGTAGTGGCATTCCCCAAACTCGTTACTTCTCCAGTTAAATTAGCATTGGTAGTAACACTTGCGGCATTCCCAGTTATATTACCTACAATTGGGTTGTTGACAGTTAAATCGGTTAAAGTTGCACTACCGTTTACTAAATTACCAACAAAGCTTCCAGCGGTTACAGTTCCGCCAGGCCCAACGTTTAAACTTGTTCCAGTTGCAGCTCCAATATTAGGAGCGATCAATATAGCCCCATTGTCCATAACCAATTTTCCTGTTCCTGTTTGATTTGTAGTAACTAGCGGGGTTCCACCTCCTAATCTCAAAGTAGTACCAATTGCATCACCAATGTCTGGATTGGTTAGTTTTGGAGAGGTTAAAGTTTTGTTGCTTAATGTCTCAACGCCAGTATGCGTAGCCAATATACCCGATTGTGGTAGCGTTACAATTCCAGAATTACCTATATCAGGCCCATTTAAGACAGTTACGCCTGAATTAACACCAGCAAGCCGAAGTGAACCATTTAACCCGCCAACCCCACCAACTCCTGGAATACCAAATGTTTTAACACCTGTAACTTGTTGAACAGCAGCCAAGATCATATCACCTCCAGCAATATCTTGAAAGCTTGGGTCTACTCCATCACCATTTGATCTTAAAACCTGGCCAACTGTCCCTGATACTGTTCTAATGGCGTTAGTTCCAGCTCCAACAAGCAATCCACCTGTTGGAATAGTAGTTAAACCAGTTCCTCCAAAAGGAACTTTAACAGAAGTACCTTCCCATGTACCCGCTGCAATGGTACCCAAAGTTGTTATAGAATTTTGACCAGCATAAGTTGAAGCAATATCTACAGTAGGGGTTACATCTAAGTTCCCACTAATCGTTGTTCTATTAGGTACCCCTACTAACCCAGTGACGGTACCTGCAAATAATGTGGACCATTCTGGTTCGTTTGTAGCATTAACGCGTAAAACAGTATTTGGAGCCCCAATCGCTAACTTTTTCATGGAGATTGCAGTTTCTGCAAATAACATATCTCCTTTTGAATAGGCATTTTGACCAGTACCACCATTAATTGGCGGAACCATACCCGTCGGACTAATTGCGGTGGCAGTGGATGCATTTCCAACTAAAGCTCCATTAAATGTAGGTGAGTTTAACACCCCGGATGAAGGATTAAAAGTCAGTTTTGCGCTACTCACTTTAGCTGGCAAATTACCGGTATTACCGTCTACGAACGTTATAGGCATGTTCCTGTTGGTTGCCAAATCATCAGTAATGGCTACATTAGCTGCATTGGTTGCATTTGTGGCATTACTTGCAATTCCATTTAGAGTACCAGTTAATATCCCTTCAAAATTTGGAGATATTAACGTACCGGTTATTGGAAGGTACTTTAAGTTACTGCGATTAGAACGTAAAGGCTGATTTCCTCCTGCAGCATCATTTATAAACAGAGGAAAAGTTACAGCTGTATGAGTTCCATCATCTGTTATGGCAGACTTAATGGCAACATCTGCAGTAACAGCAGTAGTAGCCGATCCGGCGTTTCCATTCAAAGCACCTTTAAAAGTAGTGGCTGATAGTTCTCCAGTTGCTGGCTTAAAGCCAAGTTTAGTGGTATGGACTGTTAAAGGGAGTGAACCTGTTGTAGCAGGTACAAAGGTAGGATACATAGTAACTGCTGTAACGTCGTCACTGGCAATTGAAATTTTAGCCGAAGTCGCGGAAGATAAGGCAGTAGTTGCTTCTCCGGTTACATTTCCTACCAGCGGACCAGCAAATCCGGCAGCACTTAATACCCCTGATTGAGGCACGTATTTTAGCTTAGTACTACTTGATTTAATAGCTTGACTACCTGAGGCTGTACCTACAAATACAGGGAAAACCGTAGCAGGATCAGCATTATCATCAGTAATGGCACTTTTTACTGAATTAGTAGCGGTAGTAGCAGTAGTAGCGGTGGTTGCATTTCCAAGCAAAGCACCGGTAAAAATGGGAGCAGTAAGTGTTCCAGTAGAAGGTTGAAATTCAAGCTTTCCGCTGGCTACAGATATACCCTGTTCACCTGTAGTACCTGAAGAAAAGGTAGGATAAAAGGTAGTTGCGGAAGCAACGTTATTTGTAATTGCAATCTTTGTTGCATTATCAGCAAATCCGGCAGAGGTAGCTTTACCAATGACATTACCTTCTACAGCACCAACAAATTTAGTTGCATTCAGTGTTCCTGATTGGGGCACATAGGTTAACTTTGTACTACTTGATTTAAGAGGTTGATTACCTGATGGTATACCCGCAAATAAAGGAAAAAATGTTGCAGGATCAGCATTTTCATCAGTAATAACACTTTTCTGTGCATTCACTGCATTATCTGCCGATACAGCTGTATTTGCCTTACCTAATAAATCGCCACTAAAAAAAGGAGCGGTAAGCGTACCCGATTGAGGTTGAAACCCTAACCTGAGTCCACTAACAAAAGAAGGCAAAGAACCAGTTTTTCCATTTACAAATACTGGATACATCGTAGTTGCGGTTGAGTTATCCTCAGCAATGCCAATTTTTACTGCATTGGTTGCATCTACTGCCTCAGATACTTTTCCTTCCACATCCCCTTTTAAATTTCCAATAAATTTTGTAGCCGTTAAAAATCCTGTTGAAGGCACATAACTCAGTCTGGCACTGTTTGATTTCAGAGCTTGATTACCTGTAACTGCATTTACAAATACCGGGTATGTAGGTAAAGCATTGGCAGCCTCATCGGTAATTGCCACGTTTACAGTATTGGTTGCTGTAGTAGTTGAAGTAGCATTTCCCAATAATTCACCTACAAACTTAGGAGAAAAAAACTGTCCAGTTTTTGGAATATATTTTAGTTGAGTACTATTTATTGTTGCTGGAAGTGGGCCTGGATTACCAGAAACAAAAGTTGGGTAAAGTGGAACTGTACTTATTGCATCCTCAATAACTTGAATTTTAGTTGCATTTTCGGCATCTTTCGCATTAGAAACTGTACCAGTTACATTTCCAGTTAAATTACCTATAAAACCTCCTTTGGCCTCCAAAATACCAGTATTGGGGTAATAAATAAATTTAGAGCTACTTGATTTTATTGCCTGATTAGCAGTAATTGCATTTACAAATACAGGATAGGTAGGCGCAGTACCCAAATCATCACTCACCATTACATTCTCAGCATTCTTTGCCTTTTCGGTGTTACTGGCAGTTCCGATTAAACTACCTATAAAATAAGGCGAAATCAATTCTCCTGTATTAGGGATATATTTTAATTTGGCGCTATTGATAGTTGCGGGAAGTGGTCCGACTGTACCAGATACGAAAGTTGGATACACTGGAACCGTACTGATAGCATCATCCTTAACTTGAATATTTGCCGCATTATCTGCGTCTTTTGCACTAGATACCGTTCCGAACACATCTCCAGTCAAGTTACCCACAAAACCATTAGCAGTTAAAATACCGGTAGATGGCACATACCTTAAATTGCTACTGCTCGATTTAATTGGTTGATTGCCACTAATTCCACTTGCAAAAAGAGGATATGAAACCGTGGAAGTGATTATATCATCTGTAACTTTAACATTTTGTGAATTGGTAGCATCGATGGCAGTAGTAGCAGAACTTGCATTTCCTTGAAGGGCACCTGCAAACTTTAAGGCCTTTAATTCTCCCGTCAAAGGTGTAAAAGTAAGATTAGTACTACTCGTTTTTTGGGGTAGATTACCAATTGTACCCGACACGAAAGTTGGATATTGAGGAGAATTACTGACAATATCATTTACTATGTCAGTATTAGACGCATTTACCGCATCAATGGAAGACGTAGCCACACCTGTAACGTCACCCACTAAATTACCCTTAAACCCAATTGCAGTTAGTATTCCGGTATTGGGCACAAAACTCAGTTTAGTGCTGCTTGTACGCATGGCAGTACTTCCGGTAGAATTGACAACAAATGTTGGATAGGTAACCGTAGAAGTAGATAGATCATTGATAATGTCTACATTAAGTGCATTTGTAGCGGTTTTCGCTAAAGTTGAAGTGGAGGCATTTCCTGTTAAAGTTCCACTGAAATTTTGAGCAATTAAAGTTCCACCTACCGTCAAATTATTGAAAGATGCATTACCACCTACAGAACCGGATAAAAATTCCCAACCAGCAACTTTTCTAACGTATAAACCTACTGCGGGCCACTTGGTTAAAAAAATCAGCATTCCGTTAGGAGGATTCATCGTGTTGATTGATATAGTATCGCTTAATCGCGGCAATAACAACCCCTGATTATTACTTTCAAGCTCTAAAATCGACGATGGTGAGATAGTTGTACCATTAGTACCTATTTTGATTTGAGCAAATGAGTTGCTTGTACTTAATGCTGTCATTAATATTAAAAGCAATAATCCTAAGATGTACGGTTTTAGTTTTACGGTATGCATATTTTTAATGTTAATTAATATTTTTATTTGTGTTATCATTCAATGAAAAAAGCTTAAAGCCAAAAGCTACATGCTATTAGGTCATTGATTGTTGATTTCTACATTATATTTTAAAATATATTCTTCTTATTTGTTGAAAGCAGTGCAATCTGTGATTTATGTACTTAAGTGTGTTGCCTAAAACCATGAGTCAATCTTACAATAGCATTGAACATCTCAGGTTCAGTTATACAGTTATCAGTGCTTTAATTTGTTATATTATATAATTATTAATCTCTATAAATAAATTATGATTATCAACTCAAAACATGTAGCTTGGCATCAGTTCATCCCTTTCAATAGGAATATGAAATCTCAAAACAATCTCATGAGTAGCTCTTGAAAAGTTATTCAGTCGGGTAAGGTTATAATCATACGCATAGCCCAATCTCAACGTT
>JBIIRT010000162.1:0-5497 GCA_044341405.1 Daejeonella sp.
GGTCCAAAAACCATTTTTGCGTAGACGTATTTCCTGAGCCAAAAGTCTCCATGATTATTGCTTTGCATCCGGCAGAGAGGGCCGACTTAACTATTGCCGGACTAATACCCGGATATAATTTCAATATTCCGATTGCACTTTCCAGCTTGGTATAGAATTTTACGGGTTCTAAATTAGGTTTCAGTATATAGTTTCTATTGAACTTCAAATAAACACCAGCTTCTGCAAGAATTGGGTAGTTTGGTGACCGAAATGCTTCAAATTTCTCTGAGTTATACTTAAAAGATCGGTTTCCTCTGTATAATTTATAATCAAAGTAGATACAAACCTCAGGCACCATGGCTTTACCTTTTCTCTTTTCTGCAGCAATCTCTAAGGCTGTAATCAGGTTTTCTTTGGCATCGGTACGAATTCCGTTCACGGGCAGCTGAGATCCTGTAAAAATTACCGGCTTATCCAGATTTTCGATCATAAAACTTAAAACTGAGGCCGTGTATGACATGGTATCAGAACCATGCAGAATAACAAAACCGTCATATTTATCGTAGTCTCTCTGGATCCGCAAAGCAAGTTCTTTATAGATCTCGGGACTCATATTGGATGAATCAATCAGAGGGTCGAATGAGTGAACTGTGAACTTATACTTGAGTCGTTTGAGTTCAGGCACATGATCAGTGATCTGCTCAAAATTAAATGGAACCAATACTCCTGAAGCAGGATCATTGATCATACCGATCGTACCTCCGGTGTAAATAATCAGAACATTGGTCATCGATTAATTAATTATTTATTGGATTGTAAAGATAGAAAAAGAAGGTAAATGAAATCATTTTCTGACTTGAGTTTACTTGTACCCTGTAAACTAAACGCCAAAGATCATTTCAGAATTTCGGGTGGTTATTTCAGCAATTTTTTCAATAGGAATCTGCTTTAAATCAGCAAGCTTCTGTGCCACATGTATCAGATAGCTGCTTTCATTTTGTTTCCCGCGGTATGGAACAGGTGTGAGGTATGGCGAATCAGTCTCAAGAACCAGGTGCTCCAATGAAATATTCTGAACAACTTTATCCAAACCTGAATTCTTATACGTAAGCACTCCACCAATACCCAGATAAAACCCAAGTCCAATTACTTTTTCTGCCTGAACAGCATCCCCAGTAAAACAATGGAATATTCCCCTCAATTTATCATCTTTTGATTCATCCAAAATTTCAAAGATCTCATCAAAGGCTTCTCTGCAATGGATCACGATGGGCAGATTCATCTGCTTTGCCCAGGCAATCTGCGTACGAAAAGCCTCCTGCTGAATGCTTAAGGTGGTTTTATCCCAGTAAAGATCAATACCAATTTCTCCAATAGCATAAATCTTTCTAATTTTTGCTTCTGTATAAATGAATTCTAATTCCTCTTTGAAATCTTCCTTCACATCGCAGGGGTGCAAACCAAGCATCGGAAAACAATACTGAGGGTATTGCTCTGCTAACCCAAAAACCAGTGGAATGGATTTGGTATCAACATTGGGCAAAAAAAGTCGGCTAACTTCATTATCCAGACTTCTTTGCATCAGTTCTGTCAGTTTTATGGAATCTGTTTCGTAGTATAAATGGGTATGAGTATCAGTCAGAATCATTCTGCAAAGTAACAAAAAAGCCTTCGGGTAATCCCAAAGGCTAATCACTTATTTAATCAGGTGTTTAAGCTGAATAATTTCCTTTTCTTCCAAATATCTCCAGCGACCTCTTGGAAGGTCTTTTTTTGTTAGTTGTGAATACACTACCCGATCAAGTTTCACTACTTCATAGCCAAGGCTTTCAAAAATTCGTCTCACGACTCTGTTTTTACCACTATGAATTTGAATACCAACTTCTTTTTTACTCCCTCCGGTAACATAACTAACCTGATCCGGCTTAATCAAACCATCTTCAAGTTCAATACCAAATTGGATTTTATTCAAATCACCCTGGGATAAACTTTTATTCAGTTCAACCTGATAAAGCTTAGTAATGTTATTTCTTGGGTGGGATAGTTTTTCTGCCAGATCACCATCATTAGTCATCAGCAATAAACCCGTTGTATTTCTATCAAGACGTCCTACCGGATAAATTCGTTCCCTAGAAGCTTTTTCTACGAGACTCATAACCGTTTTACGCTCCTGCGGATCGTCGGTTGTGGTAATGTAATCTTTAGGCTTATTCAAAAGAACATATACCATTTTCTCCCTTTTCAGATTCTCGCCATTGTAACGGATCAAATCTTTAGCAGGGTCAACTTTAAAACCCAGCTCAGTTACAGGAAGTCCGTTGACAGAAACTACTCCAGCTGCTATCAATTCGTCGGCCTTTCTTCTAGAACAAATACCTGCGTTAGCAATAAAACGATTCAGACGGATTAATCCATCATCTTTTATCGCGGCAGGCTTCTTACTTCGCTTATTTCCCAAATGCTCTTCTGAGCTCCATTTTCTATCATCAGATCTATATTTAGGGCGATCAAATACAGCAGGTTCACTGGGTTGTTTTGATTTAAAAGGCTTATCATTGAATCTTTTTACAGGTGCCTTTTTGTCTGTAAATTTAGTATCACGAGACTGAAATGGTTTCCTATCAGTGTCTTTAGATGCAGAAAAGGTTTTTCTGTCTCCCTGAGGTTTTTCTGTAAAAGCTTTTTTATTACTACCAGTTCTGTCTGAATAAGGTCTTTTTTCTGTCTGAGATCTTTCAGAAAAAGGTTTTCTGTCTCCTGCCTTCGGCTTGTCTCCGAATGGTTTCTTTTCGGAACGATCATAATTAGGGCGCCTGTCGTCTGAACGGCCAAAACTTTTCGGACTTCTCTTCTCTGATGAAAAGCTAGACCCTGTCTTGTCATCAGAACTTCTAGAATTACTTTTAAAAGATTTCTTAGGCTCTTCGGATATTAATTTCTTCTTGGTGCTGCTTGTACTCTCCTGACGATCAGATTTGTAAGTGTTATTCTTCGAACCGGAGGCTGAAGAAGGTTTTGAAGTACGCTTGAAATTTTCGGATTTGTCGTCGCGACTGTTCCTTTTATTTTTGAATGGCATGATACGCTTTTTATCCCCTTAAAAGAGAAGCACAAATATAAGCAAAAATACGGAAAATGGGCTTATTTAATATTGAAAATCAGGTCTGAAGTATTGTGTAGTGCACAACTCTTAATTGATCGCTAATTATGGTCCATTACATAACTATGTGATAATTAGATATATATTTTATACCTTTGAAAAAAAATATTCTTATTTGGAATTAAAAAGAAAGATAAAGATGATAAAGAAACACTTAATAACGTGTTTTGTGATGTTGGGCTTGCTGTTAACTACAAAGATGTTTATTTATAATACTCCTGAAACGTTTGATAAATATTTAAACGAGGTTAAAGGAGCTAAAAACGATGGATTTTCAATAGACCCATATTTCAACACCTTGAGTTTTGCGAATGAAACTCTTCCTTTAGGCGATCAACGCATCGAACATAAAATGAACGCTACACTTAGCGCGCATTCTTACAAAGAATTACAGACCTCAAAGCTACACAGGCAAGCAGAAAAATGGTTTCCAATCATTGAACCAATTTTAAAACAATATGGAATTCCTTCTGATTTTAAATATGTGCCCTTGGTAGAAAGCGGATTAAAAGGAGGGACTTCACCGAGAGGAGCTTCGGGTTATTGGCAATTCATGCCTGAAACTGCACGTGACTTTGGACTAAAGGTTAATGGCGGAATTGATGAAAGGAATAATATCCGCAAATCGAGCATAGCTGCTGCTAAATACATTAGATCTTTATATCGTGAGTTTAATAGCTGGACTTTGGCGGCTGCCGCTTACAACATCGGGGAAGGCAGTCTGAAGCGTCAAATTCTAAAACAAAGCCAGGATAATTATTATAAAATGAAACTGAACAGAGAAACGGCTTCCTATGTTTATAAGCTGATTTCGATGAAAGAGATTATTGAAAACCCCACACGATACGGATATAATAACAGGGCAAGCAGACTTTTAGCTAATTCAAATTCAGAAATTAAATCACTGTTTGATATCCATAATGGAAAGACTAATTCTGCTTATCCGCAAATTCTAAAGAACTAACCACAATAAACCAAGCAAAAAAGGGTCGGAAAATTCCGACCCTTTTCTGTTTACCGACGCGATAGCTATCAGATTTCAAATCAACAGCAGCTAACAACAGGTTAAATTTATGCCTGTTGAAGTGCTAGATAAAACTACTCTGATTTTTAATTATCATATAACGAAGCAAGTGGAATTGCTGTTAATCAGGCACAAATTAGCCCGCAAAACGTTGCTTTCGTCAGGCGCAAGTAATATGTTGCGAATAGGAGTTTATCTTGCATGATGCTGGGTAAATTCTTAAGTCAATGGCAGAAAAAATCGCATATTTGCATAAATTTTGAGCGCATATTCTTTTTATGATTGAATCTAATCCCGACCTTGGGGAGCAAAGTGAAGTTGAAGTTTTTGGTGCCAGGGTACATAATTTAAAAAATATTGATGTTTCTTTTCCACGAAACAAGCTGGTTGTTATAACCGGATTGAGTGGTAGTGGAAAATCATCGCTTGCTTTCGACACCATCTATGCCGAAGGACAACGCAGATACATGGAGACATTCAGTGCGTATTCCAGGCAGTTTCTTGGCGGTATGGAACGACCGGATGTTGATAAAATCTCAGGATTAAGTCCGGTGATTGCAATAGAACAAAAAACTACCAGTAAAAATCCCCGCTCTACAGTTGGAACCATTACTGAAATTTATGATTTCATGCGTTTATTATTTGCCCGAACAGGAGAAGCTTTTTCTTATGTAAGTGGTCAAAAAATGGAACGTATGACTGAGGATCAGATTCTAAAAAGCATCCTTGAAAAATTTGAAGGGCAGGCAATAAATATTCTGGCTCCAGTTGTAAAAGGCCGTAAAGGGCATTATAGAGAACTTTTTGAACAAATCCGCAAGCAGGGTTATTTGAAAGTCAGGGTTGACGGTGAGATTTTGGACATCAGTCCCAAAATGCAACTCGATCGTTATAAAATTCATGATATTGAGATGGTAATTGACCGTCTGATGGTCAGTATAGACGATAAAAAAAGGCTTTATGACTCCATCCAGGCGGCTTTAAAAGTTTCAAAAGGCATTATTAAAGTCAGCGATAAAGAAAACAAAGAATTCTTTTATAGCAAATTCCTAATGGATCCGGTTTCGGGAATATCTTATGATGAACCGCAACCAAATACCTTTTCCTTCAATTCACCGTACGGCGCATGTGAGCGTTGCAGTGGATTGGGTTATATTTTCGAAGTCGACCGAAATTCGGTTATCCCGAATCCAAAGCTTAGTATCATGCAGGGCGGACTTGCTCCACTTGGCGAATACCGTGAGACCTGGGTATTCCAAATCTTAAAAGCACTAGCAAAAAAATACAACTTCTCTCTTTCTACTCCACTTGATAAATTTCCCGAAGAAATT
>JBIIRT010000163.1:0-5472 GCA_044341405.1 Daejeonella sp.
GTTTCTTGGCTAATGCACTATTCGGTTCAATCACTCTCCAAAAAGGTGTGATTTCCTCTAAGCGTTTTCCTTGTTGCAACTTTTCATAGTTTGCTTCTGCCACAATTCGCAAAAATATTCCTGTAGTAACCGGACAAGTATAGTCAGCATTATGCTCTACTGCAAGGTCTTTTCGTACTATTTTTATGTTTATGCGCTTTCCAAAACCAATTTCTTGAATATACTTATCTATGAGTTTTGGCGTAGCAATAAACATATTACTGCCTGATGGAATATCAGCGAAGTCAATATCAATTCGTTTTATTTTTGGCTCTTTATTTTCATTCAGTTTATCAAGCCAATTTTTCTTCTTTGCCATATCATATAATTGTATTTCAAAAATACAAAAAAACTGAAAAAAGATGTAGCAACACTAACGCACTGATAGACAAAGAAAAAGCCATCCGTCAGGTGACGGATGGCTTGTTTAGTGTATCTGCCCTTTTCGTCAGAAGATGTAATACAATGCGATGATTGAGTATGTGACAATCAGGAAATTAAAGGTTTAATTCAACCTTTCTTTATTCAGATGTTACTTTTCCCAACCCAAAAAAAATCAAACTTTGATTGATATTTGTTTAATTGTAAAACACTATATTTGAATATGAATCGAACTAAAAATTATCCAATCACAAGAAATACAAATGACTGATACGTAAGCAGAGTACGCTTGTCATATTCAAAAAATAATCGAACTCTACTCAATAAAAAACACCATGAACAAAATTATAAAATTACTTTCTCAAGAAGTCTCCGTAGTTATACTTCTTGGCGTCATCTCTGTCATCACTGCATGGGCAGGTGTTCAATCCTCTCTGCATGATGGTCAATCCAATAAATCTTTGTCTTTCTACATGGAGGGTCTTAACAATTCTAACAACCTGTATTTAACCTCAGAACTTAAATACAGGACGGATCTGGTGGTTTGGGCAGATAAGCAAACCACTCTCAGTAAAGGCGGAGACATTAACACTGGCTACTCGGCAGGATCGGTGGAACTATTTGAACTTGCAATACCCTGCCTTCGGGAGAATCCTGAAAGTCAACTAGCAGAATGTCAATCCTACATGGATGCGTTATATCTACCACAAAAGGAAGTATTCGACCAAGCAATTCAATCTTTGAAGGATTATGAAGTTTCAAACGAATACAGTGACCGACTTCAAATGCTGACCGCTCTACTTGCTGTTGCCTTGTTCATGCTTGGTATCACCTCTGTCATTCGCCAAGACAAGTTACAATTCTTTATAGTGCTAGGGGCAATCGTTATCGCCACCTTTAGCATTGCAATACTCTTGAGTGTACCGATTGTATCTGTTTCTTTTTAATTAATTGGTGAAAAAGTTGATTCCTTAACTACACCACTTCAGTTTCAATCTGTAGAAAAACAATAATTACATTAATAGGTAACATAATTTCACCTTTTCAAACAACAAAACAACATGAAAAAACACATTTTACTTCTTGTAGCCCTAGTTTTTGCGGCTACTAGTTGGACTCAGGCGCAGACAGTATTAGACTTTAAATTAGTAAATAACACGGGCGTAGATTTTTATGCCGTGTATTTGACAGAAACCAAAACGAAAGATTGGGGGGAGGACATCCTTCCGGAAGATATCGTAAAAAATGGGGATACCGTAGACATTGAATTCAAATATGTTGATGATGAGACCCACTGCATCTGGGATCTCAGGTTGACCAAAGACCGTTCGGAAAAGGAGTATATCTACATCAATGAAATTGATTTATGTGAGATTTCAACATTAACGCTTTACATCGACAAAAAGGGCAATTATGCCTTCAAAGTAGAATAAATTCAACTTCTTAACTGCCCAAGAAATTTTCAATTGAAAACTTCTTGGGCAGTTTTTTATGTGTGCCATTTTCACCTCAATACATCGGTTGAGGAACTGTTTGTCAGTGAGTTTGTAATGATTAATAGGAGTTACACAACCATAGCGCTTGGTTTCAGTTCAAAGTGAAACTAGGCACTTTACTATTTATACCAAAGGGTTAATTAGTTGACTAGGATTTTTGATGTAATGAGCATTTGGAATGGGATAAATAGAAAAAGTTCGATACTTGAACTTTTATCCAACCAACTCTGGGCTCCAGTTTATCCTGGTTGCAAATCTCTAAAGCAAAACTCACTGCATTATACTAATACAATGTGAAATTCTGTTTTTTAAAGTCTATTTATAACTTATATAAAAAAAAAATGCCGCTTATCCTCTTTTTGTTACGTTTAGTAAGGCTAAAAAAGACTATTCTATGAAAAAATCAATTCTATTACTTTTGACAGCATTTTTGTATGCGTCATGTTCCATAGTCCCTTTGACTGGAAGAAATCAACTAGCCATTTTTACTACCCAAGATTTAATGCCTTTGGTAAAAAATGAATACAAAGAATCTTTGAAAGAAAGTAAGGTGTTGACATCCACCAAAGAAGGTCAAGAAATAGTGAAAGTAGGTAATAAAATGGCTAAAGCAGTAGAATTGTATTTAAAAGAGCAAGGCTATGATTCGTTAGTTAACGAACTTGAGTGGGAGTTTAATTTACTTGAAGATGAGGAAGTAAATGCTTGGTGTATGCCAGGAGGAAAAGTAGCGTTTTATACTGGAATTTTACCCTTTACCAGAGATGAAACGGGCATCGCGGTAATTATGGGGCATGAGTTGGCGCATGCCGTAGCCAATCATGCAGGAGAAAGAATGTCACAACAAATCCTAATGGAACTCGGTGTAGGCAGTATTGACCTGGCAATGGGCCAAGACCCTACGCTTACCCAAGAAATATTACTCCTTTCTATCGGATTAGCCTCTAATCTCAAAATACTTAGTTTTTCTAGAAAACATGAATTAGAAGCAGATCGCATGGGCTTAATTTTTATGGCTTTAGCAGGTTATAATCCTAGAGAGGCTCCCCTATTTTGGGGAAGAATGGCTGAAGATTCTGAAGATGATGGCTTGGGCTTGACATTTTTGTCTACACACCCAGGTCATTCTAAACGTATGGAACGACTAAATTCATTGCTGCCAGAAGCAATAGCAATTTATGAGCAAGGAAAAGAATCGAAATAGTAAACTAAGAAAAACCTTAGTTTAAGTTGTATACCTACAGGAACTGAATGACTTTTAGTGGCACATTCGTATTCAAGATTTTAGAAATTTCCCAACTCGATTTTATCCAAACTTTGAAGAAGTCCAGCAATGGGGAAAAGCCTATTAGTCGACTTCTTTATTTTGTAGAATTGGCTGTCAATCCAGTTTTACCTGAAATTCTAACCTACTAAGGAGCATTGAAAAGAAATTTTTGAAATTAGATTTCTGAGCGCCTTAAATTAAATTAAGAATCTCATTTAAATCGAAGACTGAAGAGTGGGATTTCGACACAATTCAGACGACTTTTTAATTCCATTTTTTTTGCGTTAATTAAGGGTTAATGGATTAGATATTTTTCAAAAAAAATTGATAGTAAAAAAAGCATTTAGATGAAAAATCACCAAATAATTTTAGCGATTGCCTCTAATCAAGATAGACAAGAAATCTATACGCTTCGTCACTCCATCTATGCGCAGGAACTCAATCAGCACAGCACCAATTCCCTTCAACAACTTACTGATAGCCTGGATTCAGAAAATAATTACATCGTAGCAAAACAAGACAATAAGATTATTGGGTTTATTAGCATTACCTCCCCTAATGCTAAAAAATATTCCGTAGAAAAATATTTTTCGCGCTCAGAAATTCCTTTTGTATTTGACGAATATTTATATGAAATACGGTTATTGACTGTTCTGACTAAAAATCGATATAGTTATGTTGCACTGAGTCTAATGTTTGCTGCGTTTCGCTGGGTCCAATCGCATGGAGGCAAACATATAGTGGCTATTTGCCGTGCAGACTTACTAAACATGTATCGAAAAGCAGGTTTAAAGCCCTTGGATTTGAGTACGGTATCCGGCAAAGTTTCTTACGAATTGGCGGTGGCTTCAACTGAAGATTTTGAACAAGTCGTAGCTAATAATCGAACCGTCTATGAGGCGATCCAGAATAAAATAGACTGGCAGTTACCCTATCTTTTTTTTGGTCCTGCTGCCTGCTACCATGGAGGTTCATTTTTTAAGGCCATAGGAGAAGACTTGCAAACTTTGGACAAGATCACCCAAATCATCAATGCGGATGTCTTAGACGCTTGGTTTCCTCCATCTCCTAAGGTTGTAACAGCCATTCAGGAAAATTTAAAATTTCTCCTACAAACATCTCCACCAACTCATGCTGAAGGACTAGTCAAAGTGATAGCGAGTGCAAGGGGAATACACCAACAGCAAATTTTGCCAGGAGCTGGATCTTCCGATCTAATATTCTTATCATTACCCTGTTTTTTAAATCAAAACTCGAAGGTGCTACTACTTGACCCCTGCTATGGGGAATACATACATGTATTGGAAAAGGTAATTCACTGTAAGATCTCTCGATTTAATCTTAATCGTGAAGAGGGCTTTGTGGTTAACACTATTGATTTGATCCAAGAAATAAAGAAAGGATACGACATGGTGATTCTAGTCAATCCAAATAGTCCAACTGGAGTACACCTATCCAAACAGGAAATGGAAGACATGCTTTTGCAAGTTCCTATATCAACAAAGGTTTGGGTGGATGAAACCTATGTAGAGTATGTAGGACCGCATGAATCGATAGAGAAGTTTGCTACAAAAACTGAAAACGTAATTGTTTGCAAATCAATGAGTAAAGTCTATGCCCTGAGTGGAGTAAGGTCAGCCTATTTATGTTGTTCTCCGCATCTTATCGAAATTTTAAAACAATATTCTCCTCCTTGGGCCCTCAGTTTACCCGCACAAGCAGCCGCAATTGCTGCTTTCAGCGATGAAGAATATTATCAAAAGCAGTATGCAACCACACACAGATTAAGAGAGAAACTTAAAGAAGATTTGCAGGAATTAGGAATTACTAAAATCATCAACGGGGTAGCCAATTTTCTACTCTTCTATTTACCTGTAAACGCGCCTTCAGTAAACAATTTTATTGAAGGGTGTCGACAAAAAAATCTTTATCTCCGAGATGTTAGCAATATGGGAAAAAATATAGGAGAGCGAGCGGTTAGGATCGCTGTAAAGGATGCAGAGACAAATAATCGGATGATTGAACTAATTAGGGAAACGCTAAAAGAATTTTCTAAATGAAAATCAATTTAATTAAATTTTAGCGCTTTCTTGCCCAAAAATTGAAAACAAAGATACAATAAAACCCTATTCACTGCGGCGAAAGGGTTTTGTTTTGCTCCCGAAGCTGGGCTCCCCAAATTGCTTTGGGGTAAACTTCTCGCCCAGGTATAGAACAACAAAGCCCTCCAGTAAAAACTGAAGGGCTATCAAGCTCCCGAAGCTGGGCTCCCCAAATTGCTTTGGGGTA
>JBIIRT010000164.1:0-5469 GCA_044341405.1 Daejeonella sp.
CCAAAAGGGTTACAATCTATCTTGGAGCCGATTATAATATTTGTCAGGGATGATATTGCCAAGCCACAACTGGGGCATAAATACAGAGGTTTTATGCCTTATTTACTCACAGTGTTTTTCTTTGTGTGGTTGAATAATCTGATGGGATTGATTCCTTTTTTCCCTGGTGGCGCAAATCTAACAGGAAATATAGCAGTGACTATGATGTTAGCACTCTGCACGTTTATTTTAACCACAGTGAATGGCAACAAAAATTATTGGGGTCACGTATTTACTCCTCATGTTCCATGGTGGTTATACCCATTGATGATTCCGGTTGAGATTATTGGTTTGTTTACCAAGCCGATCGCATTAATGATCCGTTTATTTGCAAATATTACTGCAGGCCATATTCTTATTTTAAGTTTGATCTCGTTAATCTTTATTTTAAAATCTGTTCTCGTTGCCGGAATTGCAGTTCCATTTGTTTTGTTTATCAGTGTGATAGAACTTGTTGTAGGTTTTATCCAGGCATTCATTTTCACCATTTTGTCTGCCCTGTTTATCGGGATGGCAGTTGAAGAAAAGCATGCCGAACATTAAAATGAATTTATTTTTTGTTTAATATATATTTAAAAATCAGATTATGATCGTAGGAAGTATCGCTGGTATTGGTGCAGGTTTAGCTGCTATCGGAGCAGGCATTGGTATCGGAAACATTGGTGGAAAAGCCATGGAAGGTATGGCTCGTCAGCCAGAAGCAGCCTCAAAAATTCAAACAGCTATGTTAATTGCAGCAGCATTCGTTGAAGCAGTAGCACTGTTTGCAGTGGTTGTTGCGTTCTTGGGAACAGGACAAGTAAACTAAAGAAATAAGGCTTGTGCGATTGGCACCGGCCTTATTTTATTGTTTTGATTGATTTATTAAATACTATAACAAAATGATATTACTGGCATTAAATCCATTAGTTTCTCCGGATCCGGGTTTATTTATCTGGTCAACAGTAGCTTTTTTGATTCTGTTCTTCCTATTGAGCAAGTTTGCATGGAAGCCCATTGTAAAAGCTCTTGATGAGCGTGAGCGTTTTATTGAAGATGCTTTATCTAAAGCTGAGATGGCAAAGGCTGAAATGGCCAAACTGATCAGCGAGAACGAAGATCTGTTAAAAGAAGCGCGTTTAGAGCGGGATAGCATTCTTAAAGAGGCCAAGGAAATTAAGGACCAGATCATCAATGATGCAAAGGACCAGGCCAAAACTGAAGGTGCTAAATTGATTGAAAAGGCAAAGGATGAGATAACAAATCAAAAACTTGCTGCAATGGCAGAGATCAAGAATCAGGTTTCAAGCCTTTCGATTACAATCGCTGAGAAAGTATTGCGTAAGCAGCTGGAAGATCAGGATAAGCAACAGGCTCTTGTAAATGACCTTTTGAAGGAAGTAAAACTTAATTAATCAATTGTCAAATTGACAAATTGATAAATCGACAAATCGAATATGTCAGAAACTCAAGTTGCAACAAGGTACGCAAAGTCTATTATTGATCTGGCTGTTGAGCAGAGTGCTTTGGAGCTGGTTAAAAAGGATTTCGAGTTGTTTATAGAAACATGCAGAGCTAATCCTGAATTACAGGCAATTCTGAAAAACCCAATTATTAGTCTGGAAAAAAAGGCAAATATTTTGGATGGTTTATTTGGAGATAAACTGCATAAAATGATTCTTTCTTTTTTCCATATTGTAATCAGGAAGGGCCGTTCTGAGATTTTATATGCCACTGCCAAAGAATTTATTACTCAATACAACATCATTAAAAATGTGGTAAAAGCTACTGTAACCTCGGCTTCCCCACTTAGTAAGCAAAACATTACTCAGATTGAAGAAGTGGTAAAGCAAGCCACAAAAGGAGAAGTAATTCTTTCAGCTAAAGTTGATCCTGAGTTGATTGGAGGTTTTATACTGAAGGTTGGGGATAAGCAGTTTGATACTAGTTTATCCAGTAAGCTGAATAAGCTGAGAAAAGAATTTGAACATAACTAATAGACCCCAAATCCTTAACAGGGCTTTTGAGTGCTTCCTAAATGGGGTAGGGGGCGTAAGATTTACAATATAAAACAAAAAATACTACTATGGTAGAGGTAAGACCAGATGAAGTTTCGGCTATTCTAAGACAACAATTGTCAGGCTTCAAGTCGGAGGCTGAACTCGAAGAAGTTGGCACCGTGTTACAGGTGGGTGATGGTATTGCGCGTGTATACGGTTTAACAAAGGTTCAATCAGGAGAGCTGGTTGAATTTGATAGCGGTTTACAGGGTATCGTGTTAAACCTTGAAGAGGATAACGTGGGTGTTGTGTTGTTGGGTGCTTTTGATGAGATCAAAGAAGGTGCTACAGTAAAACGCACCAATAAAATTGCTTCGATTAAGGTTGGTGAAGGTATGCTTGGCCGTGTTGTTAATACGCTGGGACAGCCAATTGATGGTAAAGGACCAATTCTAGGGGAAACCTATGAGATGCCATTGGAGCGTAAAGCACCAGGTGTAATCTATCGTCAGCCGGTTACTGAGCCATTACAGACAGGTATCAAAGCGATTGATGCAATGATTCCAATTGGTCGCGGTCAGCGTGAGCTTGTGATTGGTGATCGTCAAACTGGAAAGACTGCGGTTTGTATAGATACAATTATCAACCAAAAGGAATTTTATGAAGCAGGTAAGCCTGTATTCTGTATTTATGTGGCTATCGGTCAGAAAAACTCTACTGTTGCCCAAATATTAAAAGTACTGGAAGAAAATGGAGCATTGCCATACACGGTGATTGTTGCGGCATCTGCTGCTGATCCTGCTCCAATGCAGTTCTATGCTCCATTCGCTGGTGCTGCAATTGGTGAATTTTTCCGTGATACCGGCAGACCGGCATTGATTGTTTATGATGATCTTTCAAAGCAGGCTGTTTCTTATCGTGAGGTTTCTCTGTTATTACGTCGTCCTCCGGGTCGTGAAGCTTATCCGGGTGACGTGTTCTATCTGCATAGCCGTTTATTGGAACGTGCAGCGAAAATCAATCAAAACGATTCTATTGCTCAGTCAATGAACGATCTTCCTGAATCAATTAAACATATCGTTAAAGGCGGCGGTTCATTAACTGCTTTACCGATCATTGAAACTCAGGCAGGTGACGTTTCTGCATATATTCCTACCAACGTAATTTCAATTACGGATGGTCAGATCTTTCTTGAGTCTAATCTGTTCAATGCAGGTGTTCGTCCGGCCATCAACGTAGGTATTTCGGTATCACGTGTGGGTGGTAACGCGCAAATCAAATCGATGAAGAAAGTTGCAGGAACTCTGAAACTTGATCAGGCTCAATACCGTGAATTAGAGGCTTTCTCGAAATTTGGTTCTGACCTTGATGCGGCAACTAAATCTGTTTTGGATAAAGGTGCTCGTAACGTGGAATTGTTAAAGCAGGCACAGTTTTCTCCTGAGACAGTTGAAAAGCAGGTTGCAATTCTTTACATAGGTACCAAGAACCTGATGAGAAATGTTCCAGTTAATAAGGTTAAAGCATTTGAAGCAGAATTCATTCAACAACTGGAACAACGTCATCCGGAAGCTTTACAAGGTTTGAAAGCCGGTAAACTTGATGATGCTATTACAGGTGCTTTGGAAACTGTGGCGAAAGAGTTGAGTGATAAATATTAATAAGATATGAGACATTAGATTTGAGATTTGAGATTAGGCATTTGTCTAAAATCTCATATCTCACATCTCGCATCTAATAAAAATGGCTAATTTAAAAGAAGTAAGAAATCGTATAGCATCTGTAAGCTCAACTCAGCAGATCACAAAAGCCATGAAAATGGTTTCTGCAGCAAAGTTGAAACGGGCTACTAGTGCGATTATTCAGCTACGTCCTTATGCAAATAAGATGAAAGACATTTTGTCTAATCTTTCTGCAAGTATGGATGGTTCTAATTCTCCCTACACTCTAGAGCGTGAGCCGAATAAAGTATTGATTATTAGTATTTCATCTAATCGTGGTCTCGCTGGAGCATTCAATATGAATGTAATAAAGACTACCAATAACCTGATTTCAGAAAAATATTCTGATCAACTCCGTAAAGGCAATGTTCACATTGTAGCCATCGGCAAAAAAGTTCAGGATTTTTATGAGAAGAGAAAGTACACGGTTATTGGGAATAACAATGAATTATTTAGTGATTTAAGTTTTGAAAACACTTCTAAGATCACTGAATCTGTAATGACCGCTTTTGCAAAGGGTGACTACGACAGAGTTGAACTGGTCTATAACCAATTTAGAAATGCTGCTGTTCAAATACTTACTACAGAACAATTATTGCCTGTTGCTAAATCTGATAACCTTAAAGTGAGTACAACACAGGTTGATTATATTCTTGAGCCTACTCAGGAAGAAATTGTTGAACAGCTGATTCCTAAATCAATCAAAACTCAGGTTTACAAAGCTGTTCTTGATTCACATGCTTCTGAACATGGTGCGCGTATGACAGCGATGGACAAGGCAACTGAAAATGCTGGTGATTTATTGAAAGCCTTAAAACTTTCATACAACCAGGCAAGACAAGCTGCTATTACAACTGAGTTGACAGAGATCGTAAGTGGTGCAGCTGCTTTATCGAATGGCTAATAAATAGCAGTTTCAGTTTTGAACTGCGAAATAGATTTGTAAATTTACGAATTCAATAAATGGAAATGGAAGACACATCAAATAATACTAACCCTACAGCTGAAGCGAATAACACTTCACACTACACTACAATTACAATAGGAATAGTAATTGGCCTTATTGGTATCTTTTTGCGGTTTACCGGTACTTGGCCTATGATTGACATAGTATCGAACATTATTTGGGTTGTCGGAATTGTCATCTGCTTAAGATCAGTTTTAAGAATTTTAAAATAATATAGCATCCTTGCTAATGGCTCATATCCTTAGGGTTATGAGCTTTTTTTATTTTCCGGGGATTATACTTTGAAGTTTAGAATCTGTTTTAATTTTTTTTAACGTTGCTTCATAAGCCAACCAGTAAATCTCTTCAGTTTTTTTTACATCAAATACGCTTGTAGCCCCCATGCCTCTGGGTTCTATTATTACATCACAAAACTCAGCCTTTACGGCCATATCTGAGTTGATTGACATGATAATAGACCGTTCTACAAGCCTACGGTAGCTTTCAATTGTATCAGCTTCAGGTAGATGATTGCAGGATGATCCGATAATAAAGTCACATTCAGATCGTATTGGCTCAACTGGGAAATTATTTAAAATGCCGCCATCTATATAAATTTTTCCGTCAATGTGGATTGGTTTAAAAAATACAGGTATTGCACTTGAAGCTAAAATAGGATTGATCAATTCACCGGAGCGGAAATAGGCTACTTTACATTCATTAAAATTTGTTGCAGTAATAACAGTCTGGATTTTCAATCCTTCGAACGAATCGTGCGGAAGAT
>JBIIRT010000165.1:0-5463 GCA_044341405.1 Daejeonella sp.
TCCATCAAAGTTCTAGTTTCCTTGCTGATGGTTGAAACCAGGAGTTCCATTAACGCCAATACCTCAAGTTTTGGTCTGTTCCAATTTTCGGTTGAAAAAGCATATAATGTTAGGTACTTAATCCCGAGTTCAACTGCACCTTCAACTGTATCACGAACTGCAAAAATACCGTTTTGATGACCAAAAACACGAAGTTTTCCCTTCTCCTTTGCCCAACGGCCATTCCCGTCCATAATTATAGCTATATGTAGTGGAAGGCGTTCCTTATCTATATTTTCAATCAAGCTCATTGACTAAGTTTAACATTCAAAACCAAAGCAATTAATTTAAGGCGAAAGCAAAAATCACCAAAAAAATCATTTACAACTACATAACTGCTCCAAAATTTCGAGCTGCAAAGTTATCACTTAATTACATTATTCTGCTACAAGAATTAAAACAGATTAAAATTGACAATTGAAATTCATAAATGACATATTTTATTTAAATCCAGGAGCAATTAGGTTGTTAATGATATTTCATTCCATTAATTTAAACTGAATTTATTTTTATGTAGCACATATCAAATCATACAGAGCGGACATGTAACAGAAGCAAATACTATTTTTACTTAATTTTCTTACACTTAAAAAGTAGGACATTTGAATGAAATAAACGTATATGTCAACCCTACTCCGGCAAACATATACGTATCCCTGGGCCTAAAATCGCCCCTTTGTGTTCCGGGAGTACCAATTTTCGGCGCAATTGAACGGTCAGCAAGAATGTTGGTTAACGAACTAGCAGGAGCTTCTACAGTAAAATCAATATATCTTCCACTAATGTCATCCAGGTAATCTGTAAAGGCTGTACGATATCCAATTTCAGCAAGAAGTGTCCAGTGCCCGCTAAAATTATATTTTATTCCTGCACCGTAAGGCACGCTGATAGCACTTTTTTTATAGGCAACATTCTCAGTCTGTACTAAGCGAAGTTCAACATCCTCACCATTATAATTTGTCAATGGATTATAGGAAAAAGAAGCTATACCTGTAAACAGATAAGGACTAAATTTTCTAATCGCATAACCAAAATAAGCGCCTGCCATATATTTGAAAAGATTCATTTCAATTTGCATGGATAGCTCAGAAACCGGTGAATTAAAATCAAGATTACGTGCTAACTGAAAAGCATTGGAAGACCTAGCATCACTTCCCTGGACATTTCCTTGCATAAAATTTAGCTTTGCAGACCAATATTCATCAAAGTTCCGTTTAATTTGAACTCCAAAAGCTGGATCTGTAAGTTTATATGGCTTAACAGGATTTATATCGCCCATATAGCCAGCACCGCCTAAAAATCCTCCAAATTCCCAAGTCTGCGCTGAACTAAAGCTGTTGTTTAAGAGCAAAATAATAATAACTGATAATCTACGCATGAATGCAGAAGCTATTCTTAATAATTTCGGGTATCAATTCCCCAAAGTAATTTATTCCTTAACGTGGATAAATAGTTTTCATTATTCAGTCTGATCAAATTGATTCCAAAATCAGCCTTTTTAACTTTCACTTTTATTGAAGTATCTATTACCTCTGTTCGGGAATCACATGTAAGAAGGTATTTTGAACTTCTTCCCTCGATTTCAAATGAAAGTATATTGGTATCTGATAAGACGATTGGGCGAACATTAAGATTATGGGGCGAAATTGGTGTTACAACCATATTCCCAGATCCAGGAAAAACAATTGGACCACCACAACTCAAAGAATAAGCGGTTGATCCTGTTGGCGTTGCAACAATAAGTCCGTCTGCCCAATAGGAATTCAAAAAATCTCCATTTAGATAGGCATGCACGATCATCATAGCTGAGGTATCCCGTTTATGGATTGTTACATCATTCAAAGCGAAATTTTCATTCCCGAATAGTTTAAGCTCTGATTCTATGCAAAGCTGGACACGCCTGTCTAGGGTAAAGTCCTTGCTTACCAGACTTTTCATGGCACTTGCAATATCATTTTTATTAATACTTGCCAAAAAACCTAAACGTCCAAAGTTTATTCCAATTACCGGAATATTAGAATCTCGAATCAGCGTAACAGTGTCAAGTAAGGTACCATCACCCCCCAGACTGATCATTACATCAACATTGGAATCAATCAAATCATTATAATTACGAAAGATTTGAAACTTCTTTGGGAAAAATATTTTCCCTGAAATGAAGTGATTATATTTATCATATACAAAGGCCTCAACTGAATGTTCTGCTAGGCTGTCGAAAACCTGCTGAACATGAGGTAATACACTATTGTTGAATTGCCTGCCGTAAATTGCAATCTTCATGTTTTATTTTTAGATATCGAGATAGTTCATTAGCTGATCGTATCGGTCTGAAGTACCATCATCTGATTTTATATCATTAAAGGTAGCCTTGATATGATAATCATATCTAAGAAAAGATGCTATAATTGAGGACAAATCTGTACGATTAAGCTTTAAAGTGATTTCAAGTTTTGTTGAATCTTGAAATGATTGAACGTAAGAGCTTAGTATTTGAGCATTGTCTGATTCTACAATCTGCGAAATATGCGCCAATGAATTATTTCTGTTTGTAATCTCGAGAATAATTATGCCCCCGGGTTCCTTCACTGATGTAATTGTGGCAATATGTTCCAACATTGTGTTTATGGAAATAAGACCTTTGTAGTTTTGGTTCAAATCAAGAACAGGAACAAGACTTAATTTCTGTTCGTGAAATAGTCTGATAACATCATAAACATGTTGATCCTCAAAGACAAATGCATTATGAAGCGATAAACTTAAATTGCCCACGGGAGTACTGAAATCATGAACCTCTATCAAATCTTCTTCAGATACAAGTCCAATAAATTGTTTTTCATTAACAATTGGAAGATGGTTAACACGAAACTCGCTCATCCTTTCATACACTTTCTGAATGGTATCAGAAGTTCTTAGAGCTGGGATACTATCCGATATGAGTTCGTATGCAAACATAGAGCTTGTGCTAATAGATACGATCTAAAAACTTTCTTAAATGTGCATTGAATTCAACAGGCCTTTCCATCATTGGAGCATGACCACATAAATCAACCCAATTCAATTCAGAATCAGGCAATAACTGATTGAATTCTACTGCCACATCAGGAGGGGTTATTTTATCATCTTTACCCCATATAAGGCAGACAGGAACTTTAATTTTGTGAATATCTTTTGACATATTGTGCCTGATGGCTGATTTAGCCATAGCAAGTATTTTAATCACTTTTATTCTGTCATTTACTATCTGGTATACTTCATCTACCAACTCTTTTGTTGCAGTTGCAGGATCAAAAAAAGTGAATTCAACCTTTTCCTTAATAAAATCATAGCTTTCACGTCTAGGAAATGAACCCCCAAAGGCGTTCTCATACAAACCCGAACTACCTGTCAAAACGAGCGATTTAACATCCTCCTGATGACTGAGCGTATAGATTAAGCCAACATGGCCACCAAGTGAATTACCTAAAACGGTAATATTTTTGAGTTTTTTATACTTTACAAACTTATGTACAAACTTTGCAAGTGTTTTTACGCCAGTGGTGAGCAATGGAAAGTCATAAAGTGGCAACAATGGTATTATTACCCTATAATCCTTTTTAAACTCATGTACAACATCGGTCCAATTACTAAGTGCGCCCATTAAACCATGAAGCAACAAGAGCACTTCACCTTCCCCCTCTTCAATGTATTTAAAACCGTTATCTTCTTTTATCTCGAACTCCATAGAATCGTTAAGTACAATTTGCCTTTTATCTGCTAAGGTATAAGTCTAAAAGTTATTTCAATATAAAAACTTATTTTATTAGAAAGAAAATAAGTCATAATTGTAAATTCAAACTGAAATGATGTAAAAAAATCAACTAAGTAATTCTTTTACAAGTTCAGAAATAGTTTTTCCATCAGCCTTCCCCGCCAATTCCTTGCTTGCTACTGCCATCACTTTGCCCATATCTTTAACATCCGAAGCACCAGTTTGGCTAATTATCAATTTAATCAATGATTCAACAGCACTTCTATCTAATTGTTTTGGCAAATAAGCCTCTATTACCTGTAACTCTTCCTGTTCAATCTGGTATAGGTCCTGGCGATTTTGAGACTGATAAATATCTGAAGACTCTTTACGTTGTTTAGCAAGTTTTTGAAGAACCTTTATTTCAGCTTCTTCGGTAAGTGCCTCCTGGGCTCCCTTTTCTGTTTTAGCAACTAATAATGCAGCTTTAATAGCCCTGAGTCCGCGTAAACGGATACTATCCTTACTCAACATGGCGGATTTAATATCCTGATCAATATTTTGTTGCAGAGGCATTTCCTGAAATGATTTTAAATTGGTTAATCAATATAGCAAAACTACACAATCCTGAGTAGTTGGAAATAAATTTTCTACTTATTCCTATAATTACGCTCAGAAATTATTCTTTCAAATGATGTGAAGTACTTGCTTGTGCGCTTGGCATTATAATCATATCATTTATGTTTACGTGAGCCGGACGAGAAACTGCAAACCAAATGGTTTCAGCGATGTCCTTTGCATGCAGGGGCTCATAACCTTCGTAAACTTTTTTTGCCCTTTCCTGATCGCCGTGAAAACGAACCTGAGAAAATTCAGTGTCAACTGCTCCGGGATGTACACCCGTAACTTTAATCTTGTGAGGCAGAAGGTCTATCCGCATTGCTTTATTTAATGAATCTACTGCGTGTTTAGTTGCGCAATACACATTGCCATTTAGATAGGTTTCTTTTCCGGCAATCGACCCCAAGTTGACTATATGTCCAGATTTATGTTTGATCATCCAGTTGGAAACAACTTTAGTCACATATAGTAAACCCTTAATATTGGTATCAATCATGACTTCCCAATCAGCTGTGCTTCCAGCGTTAATTGGATCCATTCCTTGGGATAAACCAGCATTGTTTATCAAAACATCAACTTTTTTCCAATCTTCGGATAAAGTTTCAAGAATTGCAACCTCTTCCTTATTCCGTACATCCATTGTCAAGAGCTTTACTTGAATACCGTATTTAGTGATTAGGTCATCAGCGAGCACACTTAAGCGCTCAGTACGGCGTCCGGTAAGGATAAGATTATATTTTTGTTGGGCAAACAAGCGGGCACATGCTTCGCCAATACCAGCAGTTGCACCTGTTATTAGAGCTATTTTTGACATAATTATTTAAAAGTCCGAAATTAATGAATTCTATTGAATTGCTATTCAAAATACAGGCTGAACTGAAAATTGCGTACAAACAACTTATCTATCGGTGCGATATATGGGTTATCAAGTCTGTCGTTATCCTTAAGCACACTTTTAAATGATTGAGCGAATTTGATCTCAGGAGACATTTTGAAAAATTCAAAATAAAGATCGAATCCAAAACCTGCTTCATACCACAAGGTATTTTTATTGTTTTTGAGAAATTTTGCATCCG
>JBIIRT010000052.1:0-18686 GCA_044341405.1 Daejeonella sp.
CAGCTGAGGCGGAAAAAAGGTTAACGGA
Source organism: Daejeonella sp. (assembly GCA_044341405.1). Classification (GTDB taxonomy): domain Bacteria; phylum Bacteroidota; class Bacteroidia; order Sphingobacteriales; family Sphingobacteriaceae; genus Daejeonella. The sequence continues at coordinate 29 of JBIIRT010000052.1, forward strand.
GATTTTGTGCTTAGGCCAAAGCTTATCAACAGTCCTGTTGTTTTAGGTAGAATTTTGCAGATTTCAAGGCAGTGAAACCATAAAAAATGATTCTAAACTAAAAGGGGGGCTTGCTTTGTATCGAACTCTTAAAAACACACTTCGTGCAATGTAAATGGTCATTTTATCTGAATTTTTATTTTTACCGGACAACAGTGATTTTTAAATCGGAAAATAAAATACTAGTTATCAGCAATTAGTGGATATCTTGGTATCGATATTCAGAACAGAGATATTAGATTTTAATCGTTCAACTAAATTGTATTATCAAAGGGGGCTATGGTCTAATTGAACTGATAAATTCAGGGATTCTTTCAATCGCATTTTCTGTGTCCAGAAATTTCACAAAAGCGCTTCCAACAATTGCCCCACGGGTATATTCAGATGCTTTATTGAAACTCTTTACATCAGAAATACCAAAGCCTATCATCGTAGGATTATTAAGTTTCATATCCCTGATCCGCGAAAAGTAAGCATCCGCCTCGTTAGAAACTTTTAGATTTTTACCTGTGGTAGAGGAAGAAGACAGCAGATAAATAAACCCATTACTGAGTTGATCAATTTTCCGGATCCGTTCATCCGATGTCTGTGGTGTAACCAGAAAGATATTGCTCAGATTATTTTTAATGAAATTATCCTTATACAGGTTCTCATACTCATACATTGGCAGATCTGGCACGATTACCCCATCCACCCCTGCTTCGGCACAGGAATCACAAAAATTAGCGACTCCATACTGTAAAACCGGATTTACATAGCCCATCAACAATACCGGAATTGACACACGCTTACGTAAATCTTTAAGCTGTTGAAAAAGAATTTTCAGATTCATTCCATTTTGAAGAGCAATATGCGAGCTATTCTGAATAACAGGACCATCAGCTAGCGGATCTGAATAAGGAAATCCAATTTCCATAAAATCGGCACCGGCATTTTCTATCGCTTCAGCAATATCCAGAGTGCTGTTTAAATTGGGATATCCTGCGGTAAAGTATATTGATAAAAGAGGTTCCTTTTTATCCTGAAATAATGTATTAAGTCTGTTCATGAGCATTCTTGTGTGAAATACCCGATTTCTAATCAGGTATGGCAAGAGTTTATTAAAATTATAAATTAAAGTATTTCATATAGGTATCCAGGTCCTTATCTCCCCGACCTGAGAGGCAGATTACAACAGACTCTTTACCAGTAAAAACCATCTTCTCCAGATGTGCAAGTGCATGTGCAGTCTCAATCGCAGGTATAATGCCCTCCAGTTCAGCACATAATTTTCCAGCCGCCATTGCCTCTGCATCGGTTACACTCACATACTCGCATCGATTTTTCTTGAATAAATGGGCGTGCTGCGGACCGATACCCGGATAATCAAGTCCGGCAGAAATTGAATAAGGCTCAACAACCTGTCCGTCTTCTGTTTGCATTAATAGTGAGCGGCTTCCATGCAATACACCTTCTTTACCCAAAGCAGTTGTTGCAGCAGATTCCCCAGTATCTACACCCAATCCTGCAGCTTCTACTGCAATCAGCTTTACTTCTTCATCATCCAGAAAATGATAGAACATACCCATTGCATTACTGCCACCACCAACACAAGCCATTACGATATCTGGGTTTTCAGATCCGGTTCGCTCCTTCAGCTGAATTTTTGTTTCCTCTGAAATAATGGATTGAAAACGAGAAACCATGTCAGGATAAGGATGAGGACCAACCACTGATCCGATGATATAATGCGTGTCCACAGGATTATTAATCCAGTCGCGCATGGCTTCATTGGTAGCATCCTTCAGAGTTTTACTGCCTGAAGTTGCAGGAACAACCTTTGCACCCATCATCTTCATCCTGGCTACATTTGGTGCTTGTCTGGCTATATCAACCTCACCCATGTAAACCACACATTCCAATCCCTTTAAAGCACAAACTGTTGCAGTTGCAACACCATGCTGTCCGGCTCCTGTTTCGGCAATAATCCTCTTTTTACCAAGCCTTTCGGCAAGAAGTATCTGTCCGATCGTATTGTTGATTTTATGTGCTCCGGTATGATTTAAATCTTCCCTTTTCAAATAGACTGTTGTACCATACTTTGCAGATAAACGCTCAGCATGAAATAATGGCGAAGGTCTGCCGACGTAATCTCTCAAAAGCAAATTAAATTCTTCCTGGAAACCTGGTTCATATATAATATCCAGATATCGTGTGCGAAGCTCTTCTACATTCGGATAAAGCATTTCAGGTATGTAAGCGCCACCAAAGTCGCCAAAATAACCATCATTATTTACACCCCATTTTACCGAACTTTTAATCAATTCTTTGTTCATATGCTAAAATTATTCCTGTTCAGGATATTTTGTTTGCCCTTATTAACTGAAAGGCTGATTTCAAACTTTCTATATTCTTTAACCCCGGCTCGGTTTCAAACTTACTGTTCAGGTCCAGAGCATGGATTTTTTTTGTTGCTAAATTAAATATGCCGTCGATATTTTCAGGACTTAAACCTCCACTTAAAAAAAACATCTTTTCTCCAACATACTGATCCAAAATGGTCCAGTCGAATACAATACCAGATCCGCCATGATCTGAGGTTTTGGTATCAAATAAAAAATAATCCACTACTTCATTATATGCTTCAAGCATTGAAAAATTAAATGCTGGATGAACTCCAAAAGCCTTTATCAATTCAATTTTTACATCAGGTAGCTGACTCTTAAACTTATTTCTTAAATTCTCACAATACAAAGGCGACTCTTTCCCATGCAGCTGAACTGCACTTAAACCATAAAGAATAACCTTTTGAACTACCTCCTCCTCCTTTTCGTCTACAAAAACCCCAGTTAATTTAATTGAGGGTGACAATGAACTCAGAACTGTCATATCTGGATCTGAAACATAACGCTTCGATTCAGAATAAAAGATTAACCCAATATAATCGGGATTCAGTTCAGCAAGACTTTTAATATTTTGCGGATCTCTCATTCCGCAAACCTTAATTTTCATGATAATAACCTGTTAAAACTCCTTAAAGCCATTCCGCTGTTCAAAGATTCTTCGGCCTCATAAAAACAATCGGCAAAAGATTTTTCCGGCTTTATGGTTCGGATTGCTATGGCCGCATTACAAAGAACAACATTGTTTTGCTCTTGACTACCTTCCCCGTCAAGAACAGCTTTAAAAATTTCAGCAGATTCCTGAACAGAACTTCCTCCGCCTATTTTCGAAGGATCAATTCTTTCAAAACCCAAATTAGAAATTGAATGTATATGCTCGCCTTCAGGTGAAAATGTTTTGAAATCACAGGTCAATGAAATTTCATCGTATCCCTCCAATGCATGTACGATAGTATAGCCTGTTTTGGATTTCTGAAAAAGATAAGCATACAGTCGGGCAAGTTCCAGACTGAAAACGCCAACCATCTGAAACTTGGGTCGTGCAGGATTAACCAAAGGCCCAAGCATATTGAAAAAAGTTTTAATACCCAGTTCTTTTCGTATTGGAGCAACTGTTTTCATTGCTGCATGAAAAAGTGGGGCATGTAAAAAGCAAATTCCTGCATTATCCAGACTCCTTTTCAAATGATCAATATCATTACTGAATTTATAACCCAGATATTCCATTACATTGGAGGATCCACATCCAGAAGAAACCCCATAATTTCCATGTTTTGAAACTTTATAACCGGCACCTGCTACCACAAAAGAAGCTAAAGTTGAGATATTAAAGGTATCCTTACCATCGCCCCCTGTTCCACACAGATCGATAAGCTCATAATCGCTCAGATCTGTTTTTAGACAAAGTTCAAGCATCCCATCCCTGAAGCCCTCAAGCTCATCAACTGTAATACTACGCATACAATAAGCAGCCATAAATGCAGCCATTTGAGAAGGATTATACTTGCCAAGGGTAATGTTCGTGAGTATTTCCTTTGACTCGTCACGACTGAAGGTTTTATGCTCAAAAAGATGATTTAATATTTTCTTCATAGCGGTATTATGTATTCATGTTTTCCAGGATAATCAATTGTATTATTCTGATCTAAAATTTTACGAGGGCACAATATTTTTCACAAAAAAAGGGCTGCCTTTTGGCAACCCTTAGTTAAATAATTTTATCCTATCGAAAATTACATACCTCTGTTGATTGCCAAATTATTGTCAATTTGCCACCACCAGATCATATGTAATGAGTTGTTCTTCATTCTTATACAAAGATGAGCAAAATTTCCTTAGCCCCAAAACTTTATTTAATTTTAACAGTATCAAAGCAAACAAAATATCGAGAAGATCATTACGAATTAAAATCTTAGTTGGCAAATCTTTGAATTTTGAAAAATCTTGATATTCCACTGATTATAAATCAAACAAAATTATACTTCCCTATCACTACTGTTTTTGGTTTCTTCTGATGCGAGCTGCTTCTCAAATCTATTATGAATAACAAGCACTAAGAGTCCGAATAAAATCGCAGTAATTATCAGTGCCGTACTAATAATTCCGCTTACAGAAAAGGATATACGGATTAAGATGGTTGAAATAATAAAGCCGGAATTTCTAATTACTTTATGGAATTCATCGGTATGAAAAAATGAAAATAAGAGTAGGATTACATCAGCGATGATTAATATATTAAAGAACTGCTCGAAGAAAATATTATTAATATTCTTGAAAGAAATACCAATGGATTCATTGGATGAAATAATACCTATACTCCAGCTTAAAAAGGAATAAATAGCGATGATAAAAAGTATAGGCACTAAAGCAGTGGCTATCCATTTTTTAGCACTAATAAATTTTGAGATACTTCTATATTGTTTCTTACTCTCGTCAATTTTTCTGTAAATTTTGATTCTTTGGATATGAAAAAGATAAATAAGATAAAATAAGATGACTGAAGCCACTAAGTCGTAAGTAAACTGCAAATCATTTTTCAGATTAAACCAATCAGGAGAAAGTGATAAATCTGACAGATCCTTAAATAAGCGTCTGATAATTATAAGTGTAATAATTTCATATTGCTTTGAAATATAAATCGAGGTTGATTTTGGGAGATAGTAAACTAAAAGATAAACCTCATAAACTAAAATAAAAGAAAAAGGGGTATAAATTGCTGCTATTGGATTCTTTAATAAGTTTGTTGGTTCATTAATTGAAATAACATTAAAATTAACCAATCCAATAATTAATAAATGAATAATAAAACTGACTAAAGCAATCCATAAGATAGCCTTCTCACTGCTTTCCTTGGTTTTTTCAGAAAGTAGCTTTTGGTAAATTTTTTCAGGGAATTTTTGTACTTCCATTGTGCTTAATTCTGGTCAAATTAACATGAATTGGTTCATTATTTCCTAAACTGTGCATGCCGTTGTTCTTTTAAAAAATTGAGTCTATAGGATTGTATAATCAATATCCTTAAAAGCAGCATATACTTCTTTATCCTGATTGACTTTTTTAGGCAGTAGATAGTTCATTTGTTGACATTTTATTTTTGTCAAATCATTCCTTCTTAAAAAATTCAGGAATAATAATGTCTTACAACTACTTTACCCTCAATTAGGTTACCTAAAGATAATGCTTTAAGGTTTCTAATTTTTCATTTTAAAAAATTACCTTTTTTTTCATCACGAGGGTTGATGTACCCCCGACTTTCCATTATGATAAAATCTAATTTTTAAAGACAATTGTTTTAATCCTTCAAAATCATTTTTAAAAGGCAATTGATGTTTATAGCAACAATTGGCTTTCAATCTAATTTTTTAAAAATATAGGCCAACATCCTCCATGCTAAATTCATTTCGTATAAAGCATTTTTCATCTGAGTTTTATGCTGTCATCATGTTTGACCTAACCGAATAAATAAATTTCATTTAGCATTTACATAAAGTATTAGATAAAACAGTTCTCGGCTATAAGAAGAGTAAAAAGTTAGCACGAAATTGATTAGAAAAACGAATGTGTAATTACTTACCAAACCATCAATTGTAGAGGAGGCCCGATTCAAGGGCGAGGGTTGTTAAGGACTTGTTTTATTAATTAAATTTGAAAAAGAAAAACGCAACGGCTGCCCATTGTTTTTTAACTCCTTTTGCATAGCCAATGGTTGAATAGCTACTATTTTGCACTTTACCATCATCCTTTATATAGCCTATAGTTGAATACCTACTATTTTGAACTTTACCATCGCTATTTACATAGCCAACAGTTGAATAGCTGCTGTTTTGAATAGTACCATTACTTTTTATGTATCCAATCGTTGAATAGCTTCTATTTTGAATAGTTCCATCTGATTTTATATAACCAACAGTTGAATAGCTGCTGTTTTGAATAGTTCCGTCTGATTTAATGTAACCCGTTATACTGAAATTACTAGATTGAATTGTTTGCGCATTAACAAATCCAAATGAACATAACATCATGATTATGAGTAATAATTTTTTCATTTTGTCACTTCTAAGTTGAAATAATATTGCCATTTTTCAAATAGCACTTTCACAAGGGTTTTGTAATTTAACTTTACCATTGTTAAATGGTTTAATAATCTCCTTACAATCTTAGTTTATTGATCTTTCAGTACACTAAAGTCAGTTTTTAGGGAACCCCATCTTATTTCCCCAACCTTCCCCCACTCAAAAACAAAGTAGCAACAAACGCAAGCAGGAATAACATCCCTACAAACTGATGCATGATCGCATAGATTAATGGTATTTGTCCACTGCTGTTGATTACTGTTAGAACCCCTAAAAGAATCTGAACTAATAATAATAACAAAGGCACAAAACGGATTTTACGAAGCAGACTGTTTGCAGGAAGATCTTTAGACTTGATTGTCCATATAATAACCGGAATACAGATGATATAGGCGAGTGCGCGGTGAATAAAATGAACGGTAATCAGATTATGGGTGATATCTTCCCAAAATCCCCCCAGTGTTAGCATCCCAGCCGGAATCCATTGCCCGTTCATATCCGGCCAAGTAACCGCAGCAAAAGCAGCATGCAAGCCTGCCATAAATGCAGCATAGATCAACTGCAGCGTAATTAATAATAGCAACCAGATATTCAGCTTTTTAAGAAAAGGAACATGAAGGCTCTGATCCGAAGAAATACTGACTTTCATCGCAAACCAAAGGGTGTAGGATAATAAGGCCAGTGCAGAGATAAAATGCACAGCCAAACGGATATGGCTCACATAAAGATTCTCAGCATTTAGTCCGCTTTGCACCATGATCCAGCCAATTGCTCCCTGCAAGCCTCCAAGAATGAATAAAATGATCAACGGCTTAACCATATCCTTCCTGATTTTTTTCTTGATCAGAAAGTAAATGAATGGGAAAATAAAAACGAGTCCCATTAACCTCGCCCAATCACGGTGGAACCATTCCCAGAAATAAATGAATTTAAAATCACTTAGATTGAAATGACTGTTGAGTTGTTTAAACTGCGCGATCTCCTTATACTTATCAAAAGCAAGCTGCCAGGCCTGCTCATTCATTGGAGGAAAGGCTCCTAATATTGGTTGCCACTCCGTAATGGACAATCCTGAACCGGTTAGACGGGTAAGTCCGCCAATCAAAACCTGAATCATGATCATTCCAACCCCAATAAATAACCAGATGGCTACCGGGCGATTATTCTTGAATGAGCTGCTCTCCATTTAAATAAATAATTATTAAGAGTCTAAATTAAAGGATATGTATTTCCAAGTTTTAGCTGACAATATTTTTCATGACCTGATATACAATCAGAGCTTCGGATCTTGTTTTGAAAACCATTTTTTATCTGCATAAAATGTTCCAAATGGAATTAGAGATGCAATAAAACCCATCGTCAATTTCCAAAAGGGCCATTTGTAAATATAAGTGACCTGAAAAAGTAATAATACATAGGCAATAAAAAGTACCCCATGCACCATTCCCACTACATAATTAGGTTCGGGCATGTTATACCTATATTTAAGTATCATGGTGAATCCGATCAGCAGAAATGAACAGCCTTCTATAAATGCAATGAAGCGGAAACGACCCAAAGGAGTATTCAACATGTTTATTTGTCTTTGTGATTAATATATCTTCAAAATTAGAAATTATCTTGCTCAGAAAAATCACTGAAAAGTAAAGCCTTTATTATTATTCCTCATATGTTTAAATTTTTTGAATAGATGAGTGTAAAATCGATTTATGAGGTACACCGTGATCTGTTTTTGCTATTTATTTGTCAGGATTTGAAAGGTTTATGTAACATTTTAGGTCACTCAGATATGTCTTGGTTGAACTTTTAGATTAAAATTTGAGTCAAAAAAAAAGCAAGAGTGATTATTTTATTATTCAATTATCTGAAAATCAATTAATTGAATAATAATATTTTTTATTTGTGAAAAATGATACCTGCAAAAACTATTTAAATCGATCTATATATTGCGGTTCCTTTATCAAAGCTTTGCTCATTTTTCCCCCTTCTGTACTTAAATTTATGCAACCAATTGTCTCAAACATTATTTAACTATTTGTTATGAAAAATACAGGCCAACAAAACCTTAAAGGATTATTGTCAGGATCTCCTTTTATAATCATCATTGCCTTTTTTTCCCTGAACATGTTAGTTTCGTCAAGAGTATTTGCACAGAGCGATACAAGTAGCTTTAGCCTATTCAAGGGTCGTATTATGGACAGTAAAAGTAAGAAGGAGCTTGCTTTTGCTACCTTATCGGTGATTGGGACGAACATTGCCGGAGTGAGTAACAGCGAAGGCGAATTTTCATTAAAAATTACAAAGGATAAATTAAATGCAAATTTATTGATCTCATTTATGGGATATAATAACAAAGTAATTAGTCTAAGGGACCTCAAACCTGATAACAATCAGATTCTTCTTGAAATCTCCAATATAGCCTTGGGTGAAGTTGTTGTTTCAACAAACGATGCTGAAAAAATCTACAGTCAGGTGATAGAAAGAATTGAACAAAATTATGGTAATGATCAGAATTTGATGACGGGTTTTTATCGCGAGACTATCAGAAAGCGTAAATCCTATTTATCACTATCAGAATCTGTAGTTGAAATTCAGAAACAGCCTTATACCAGTAAAGTAGATGATTTCATAAATCTTTTCAAGGGAAGAAAAAACACAGACTATACCAGGTTAGATACCCTGACTTTCAAATTACAGGGCGGTCCATATACCACAGTATTTTTGGATATCATGAAATATCCGGATTTGATGTACAGCAGTGACGCTTTGAAAATATATGATTTTACTCTCGAGAACAACACTCAAATTGATGATAAAAAAGTCTATGTTTTAGCTTTTAAACAAAAAAGAGGTATAACTGTCCCGCTTTATTACGGTAAACTATACATCGATACCGAAAGTATGGCAGTTATTAACGCCACATTCAATTTGAATGTTGAGGACAAAACTGCTGCAGGATTGCTTTTTACCCAAAAGAAGCCCATTGGAGCAGATGTATATCCACTTCAGGCCAGCTATCAGGTCAATTATCGGGAACAGAATGGGAAATGGATTTTTGCTTATTCACGCGGTGATATCTCTTTTCTAGTGAACTGGGATAAAAAACTTTTCAATACAACTTATGAAACATCCGTTGAGCTTGCAGTAACAGACTGGAAAAAGAAAATTAATAATACGCCAAAGGAAACGCAGAAGTTAAAACAAAATGTGATCATGATGGATAAGGTAACAGACTTTGCTGATCCTGAATTCTGGGGGGAGTATAATATTATTGAGCCTGAAAAGTCCATAGAAACAGCAATCAAGAAAATTCAGAGAAAAATTAAATAACCTGAATTCGATTTAAAATCTTTCCGAGCCTGTGGTTGGTGTTATAATCGAACATTTGATATAATCGTGCTTGGTACGGTAATAACACAGACCAAAGAAGGTTCCAGATTTCACTGGAATGACAACGATTTCTTGCTGGAAATACTTCGCAGGAAAGGGCTTAACTGAGCTATGAAACATAGGTATTGCTTTTACCAAACAACTCATTAATGCTCCAGAGCCTAATCTGATGAGTTATAACCGTATTATTTCACCTCTCCTTAAATCGAACTCAGGTTAATAAGATTGATATCTAATGAATTTTTTCGGATGACTTTCAGCTTTTAGCCATAAATTCCAAAATGTAATCGTACATCGGGTTGTTGATGAAGAACATTTGAATAATCATTGCTTTATGCTTTTTACCTTTAATTGTTTTTAGCTCGCCCGACTTATTTTCTTTGAGTAGTTCATCCAAAAGACGTTGTGACTGAAGTTTTATGGCAGGGTAAGTCCGCCCGCCAACAAATATGAGGAATGGATTATATACACTTTTGAGGTAATACATTGGTGATGCTGTTTTCCATTTTTCCTGATCCTTTGTAAAAGTATCCAAGAAGGATACTGTCTGTTTGTTCTGTTCAGCAAGATTCAAATACTCAAACATATCCAGTCCGAAGCTATCATTCAAAATAATTCCATGGATGGGATTGGGAATACCCACATCCTCAAAAAATCTTGGATCATTATTGATTAATGCCGCCAGATGACCACCCGCCGAATGTCCCATGACAAAAATCCTGTCGGACCGCCCACCAAACTTGCCGATACTATCCCTCACCCATTTAATAGCCACAGCGCAATCTGAAGCCATTTTTTCATATTGAAATTCAGGACTCAGGCTATAATTAATAATAACAGACACAACATTTTTGCGGGCCATATTCTTACCCAGGAACCAATACATTTCCTTATTGCCGCTATTCCATGAGCCCCCATGTATAAACACCAATACATCTTTCGGCTCACTTGTGTTTTCGGGATAATAAACATCCAGAAGATTACGGACATTCTTTGAATCAAGATAGGCGAGATCCTTACGGATTAAAACTTCGGCAGATACCTCATGAAGTATTGCCGTAAATAGAATAATCAGATAAAATTTAGCTTTCATTTAATGAGTGGATCCTTTTCTTTGGTAAAGTGATTGTAAACCATCCCATCTAACCAGGCTGGTAATAGCTTGTTTAAAAAGACCGTAAGCTTGCCTTGGGAGGTCATGATTAATGAACGTTTACGCTGTTCAATACCTTTAACAATGATTTGGGCAACTTCCCCCGAACTCATCATTTTATCTTCATCCATACTGGTTTCGCCCTGAGCTGTGCCATCTTTAACCAATGCCACTTTGCGGATATTTGAAGAAGTGAATCCGGGGGATGCTACCATCACATGCAAACCGGTTTTTAAATTTTCTACCCTTAATGCTTCCAGAAATCCATTGAGGGCAAATTTAGAAGCCGAATATCCTGTCCTGCCGGGCAATCCGCGGTAGCCAGCTATCGATGAAACACCAACTACCGAACCCTGTTGTTTCAATAATTCAGGGAGCGCATATTTGGTACAATAAACAGCACCCCAAAAGTTAACATCCATCAGGTTACGTAAAACCTGCAAATCCAGGTCTTTGAACAAGGCGCGCATGGAAATGCCCGCATTATTTACCAGAACGTCGATACGGTTAAAACTGACCATTGCCTGATCAATCAATAACTTACAGTCTGATTCTATAGAAACATCACACTGAACAGCCACCGCTATAATACCATACTTCGACTCAAGATTCTGAGCTATTTCACATAAAGTTACGTATTGACGTGCCCCCAAAACAAGGTTTGAACCTTTTTTTGCAAATTCTTCAGCACATGACCTTCCAATTCCGGAAGAAGCACCGGTAATGATTACCGTTTTATTTTTGAGGTTCATTTTTTGCTTTTATTTATCCGATTCATCTGGACAGAGAATTTTCGTAGGGTACCCTTGTTGCTATGGATCTTCCTAGGGTAATTTCATCAACATACTCAAGTTCACCCCCAAATGCAATACCGCGAGCAATGGTACTAATCGAAATACCCGCATCTTTGAGCTTCTTGTACAAGTAAAATATGGTGGTATCTCCTTCCATTGTTGCACTTAATGCTAATATTACCTCTTTGATCCCATCTTGATGAACCCTTTTTACGAGACTCTCGATATTCAAATCAGAGGGCCCAATACCATCCATAGGGGATATTAAACCTCCCATTACATGATATCCCCCCTGATATTGTCCGGTATTTTCGATAGCCATAACATCGCGGGTATCTTCTACAACGCAAATCAGCGACTTATCGCGCTTTACCGAACTGCATATCTCACAGATCTCCTGATCAGAAATATTATGACATTCAACGCAATACCTGATATCCTTTTTTAGAATCAAGAGTGAATTACTGAACTTTTCAACCTCAGATTGAGGCTGGTTTAGTAAATGCAGAACTAAACGTAAAGCTGTTTTCTGCCCTATGCCTGGTAAGCTTGAAAATTCATTGACTGCATTTTCCAGCAGCTTGGAGGAGAAATTCATTCTGCAAATTTAAATTTAAACTTAAACTTTTTTGCATGGGTTTAGCAGAAAATACTGGCTGTATCTCGATAAAGACAAACGGCTCATGTAAAGGCTAAAAAGGCTCTCGCAGAGACGCAAAGACGCGAAAAATACTTTCTAAAAAATGATTTTAATAATCCTAAGCCCTTTGCGTCTTTGAGAGAAAGAAAGAAAAGTCCTCAAGGATAATTGATAAGCCATTCTAACATGGCTTTACGAGGTGGCCCGCCTGACCGGACGGGCAGGCACGACGAAGCAATCCCACAACTTTAGAGGTAATAGCAAAGAGAATATTCAGAACTTAATTATTAATTTGCAACGTTAATCAATTATATAAATCTTATGGCTCCGGGCATTTTACTCACTTTTCTGATTGGATATTTTTTGATGCTATTGGGCATCTCTTATTTTACTTCCAAAAAGTCATCAGACAATTCCACCTTTTTTGTTGCAAACCGTAATTCAAAATGGTACCTGGTAGCGTTCGGAATGATAGGTACAGCCTTATCCGGAGTAACCTTTATCTCAGTGCCGGGCGAAGTTGGTAATCCTGCAGGAAACGAATTCAAATATTTTCAATTCGTTTTAGGAAATGCCATTGGCTTTATTATTATCGCTACTGTGCTACTTCCCTTGTACTACCGAATGAATCTAACTTCGATTTATACCTATATAGAAGAACGTTTGGGCATTTACAGCTATAAAACTGCCGCCAGCATTTTCCTTTTGAGCCGTACAATAGGTTCTTCTTTCCGTTTATACCTTGTTGTAATCGTATTACAGCGCTTTATTTTTGATTCTTACGGAGTGCCTTTTTGGGCTACAGTGCTTATATCCCTGGCATTAATCTGGTCTTACACCTTTAAAGGAGGATTAAAAACAATTATCATTACCGATACCCTCCAAACTTTGTTCCTAGTTTCATCCGTAATTCTAACGATCTATTTTATTTGCGATAGTCTGAACCTGAATCTGGCAGAGGCTTTTGAAACCATAAAAAACAGTGGCTATTCGAAGGTATTTTTCTATGAAGATTTCATGACCAGTAAGTTCCATGTCAGTAAACAATTGCTTGGAGGTATCTTTGTAACCATTGCGATGGTCGGACTAGATCAGGATATGATGCAGAAAAATTTGAGCTGTAATAATATCAAGGAAGCGCAGAAGAACATGTTCACCTTCACTTCTGTTTTTGTAATTGTCAATATATTCTTTCTGAGCGTTGGTGCATTACTCTATGTTTATGCAAGCAAAAACGGCATTGAATTACCGCTTGATTATGTGACTGGTAAACCTCGAACCGATTTTCTTTTTCCTGAAATTGCATTCAATCATCTTACGATGGTTCCGGCAGTAGTATTTATGCTCGGATTAACGGCTGCAACATTCGCAACTACCGACTCCGCATTAACGGCTTTGACCACTTCATTTTGTGTGGATTTTCTTGGGTTCTCAAAACGTGAAGATTTGAATTCTCCAGCGGCAATCAAAACCAGACATGGCGTTCATATTGGTATTTCATTGCTGATGTTTTTAGTGATTCTCCTATTCAACGCTGTCAATAATGCGGCAGTAGTAAGTGCTATTTTCACTGTAGCTTCTTATACCTACGGACCATTATTGGGTCTTTATGGTTTTGGCTTATTTATGAAAAACAGAGGTGTTAAGGATAAGCTGGTTCCTCTTATTTGTTTATTATCACCGGCAATTTGTTATTTTCTCAATGCAAATTCGAAAACTATAATGGCTGGATATACCTTTGATAATGAGCTTATTTTGATAAATGGCCTGATCACTTTCATTGGATTACTATTGATCAGTAAGCCTTCCACCGGCAAAACCCAATTTTAATTCATCGGAATCCGGTTATGAATAATTACGATAAGCTAAGTAGTGCATTTGAAAATAAATACTGGCAGAAAATAAAGGTCAACGATTCATGGCAGATCTTTAAAATCATGGCCGAGTTTGTGGATGGCTTTGAAAAACTAGCCAATTTCAGCTCAAAAAGATTTCCCCTTTCAAATAAGTAACCGCTTTACCCGACATCAATACCCTGTCGCCTTTGTTTTCACACCATAATTCACCACGGCGAGCGGATACCTGATAAGCATGAAGTTTAAATTTTCCCAAGCGTTCTGCCCAGTATGGGATCAGGTTGCAATGCGCAGATCCGGTTACCGGATCTTCATCAATACCGGCAGATGGTGCGAAAAACCTAGATACAAAATCAGATTTATCGCCTGGAGCAGTAACCACAAACCCCAAGGATTCAATGCGGCTTAATGCAGCAAAGTTGGGAACTAAGGCTAAAACATCGGCTTCAGTCTCATAAACAATGAAATAATCCCTTGAACGTAGAACCGCTACCGGTTCCTTCCCTCCCAGGGCTTCAATCAAGCCCGCAGGAACCTCGCAACTCTGCGGAACACGTGATGGAAAGTCGAGGGTATAAAGATCATCCCTGCGGCTTACTGTTAATGTGCCGGCCTTCATGGTATGAAAATGAATAGTGTCACCCTTAAAATTCAATTGGCTGAATAAAACATGAGCTGTAGCTAGGGTTGCATGTCCACAAAGATCCACTTCCGCCTCAGGTGTGAACCACCGTAACTCAAAATCCTTACCTTGAGGAATGAAGAATGCAGTTTCAGCAAGATTGTTTTCTGAGGCAATTTTTTGCATCTGAGGTGCTGGCAGCCATTCCTTTAGCGGACAAACAGCAGCTGGATTGCCGCCAAACAACTGATCACTGAAGGCATCAACCTGGTAGATTGGAATACTAAGCATGGAGTTAATTATTTTATTTTATAACCAATGAGTAAGATCGTTTAAAAACTCATAAAATCTTGCCCTAAATTTGGCTTGAATTCAATATTCTAAAAAATATCATTTGAGCTGTTTATCAAACTAATTTCAAAAATTAATATTGATAAGAGCAAATTTCACTGGAAAGGTAAAGCAAGACTTGGCTGCTATAAGAGTCAATTCAACAACTGTTTTAAATCGGTCAACACAGCCAATACCTTATTCTTTTTTTATACGTTCAGCTAGTTAAAAAATTAATCAAAAAAAAGATTGGATCATAGACCCAATCTTCACCATTACACTTTCTGGAAATATTATCCCAGATATGATTTTAATATCTTGCTTCTTGAAGTATGGCGCAAACGCTGCAAAGCCTTGTCTTTGATTTGCCTTACACGCTCACGGGTGAGATTGAATTTTTCACCAATTTCTTCCAATGATAAAGGATGATTGGTACTTAATCCGAAGAAAAGCACTATAATTTCACGCTCGCGCTCAGTTAGAGTAGATAATGAACGTTTAATCTCTTCAGATAAGGATTCATTAATAAGATTACTGTCTGTATTCGGATCACTGTTCTCCAATACATCTAACAATGTATTTTCTTCTCCCTGAACAAATGGAGCATCCATGGAAACATGGCGCCCTGAATTACTCAGCGTATCTGATATCTTTTCAACAGTCGTTTCAAGATTATCTGCCAATTCCTCGGGAGATGGCTCACGCTCAAATTCCTGCTCCAATCTTGAGAATGCCTTACTGATCTTACTTAAAGATCCAACCTGGTTCAAAGGTAAACGGACTATTCTGGATTGTTCGGCAATCGCCTGTAAGATGGATTGACGAATCCACCAAACTGCATAGGATATAAACTTAAAACCCTTAGTTTCATCAAAACGTTTGGCCGCTTTAATCAAACCAAGATTTCCTTCATTAATCAAATCACCCAAAGTTAAACCCTGGTTTTGATATTGTTTAGCAACAGAAACAACGAAACGTAAGTTAGTTTTTGTCAAACGCTCAAGAGCAGCCTGATCGCCCTCTCTGATCTTTTGGGCTAAAATTACCTCTTCTTCTGCGGTTATTAGGTCTACTTTGCCAATCTCGTGTAAATACTTATCCAGGGACTGTGATTCACGGTTGGTAATGGATTGGGT
Source organism: Daejeonella sp. (assembly GCA_044341405.1). Classification (GTDB taxonomy): domain Bacteria; phylum Bacteroidota; class Bacteroidia; order Sphingobacteriales; family Sphingobacteriaceae; genus Daejeonella. The sequence continues at coordinate 16,443 of JBIIRT010000052.1, forward strand.
TATCTTGAGTTGTCTCATTTATTAATCAATACTCTTATATAAAAGTTCGCAAACTTAAATAAAATTTGCCACTAAACCACCAATTCTAATCAAAATTTAGCTGATTTTTAAGGATTTAGCTAAAATAATTCTAAATTTTAATACAGCAAAAATCATTCCATTTCTTTGTTTTTCACTTGATATAATCTCGAAATAGTTCAATAACTTATTACTCAGGTTAAATTTCTGTCTCTAAACCAAACATCGTCGGGTTTTGAATCAAATTTCTCCATCCGTTCTATTAAAATTTTTGGTTCACTCTCTGCAATTACCAAATCACGATTTAAAGGCTTTAGGAATTTATTCTCCACCATGAGGTCTATCTGCATCAACAAAGGATTATAAAACCCATCTACATTCAACAAACCGATCGGATTTCCATGAATTCCCAGCTGTAACCAGGTTAGAACTTCAAAAAATTCCTCCATGGTTCCGAAACCACCCGGAAGCGTAATTACACCATCCGAAAGATCAGCCATTTTTTGTTTGCGCTGATGCATATTTTCAGTGATAATCAGGTCGGTAAGTCCGGTATGACCCACTTCCTTGTCCATCAGAAATTTCGGAATTACCCCAATAGCGATTCCGCCACGCTCTAAAACTGCATCAGCAATCAGGCCCATCACACCTACCCGACCACCACCAAATACCAGTGAGATCTTCTTTTCAACCATAACATCCGCAAGATCATGCACCGCTTTAAGCAAAACCGGATTGCCATTAAAATTGGAACCACAAAAAACAGAGATAGCTTTCATTTAGTATTGAGTAGTTAGTATTGAGTACAGAGTATTGAGTATAGCACGATTTGTACTCAATACTGTATTTAGCTTTCGGCTTTTAGCTTTTGGCTTTCAGCTTAAAATCACCAGGTTATAATATTAAAAAAAAATGTCCAACTTGGCTAAGTTCCCTCCTGCGTCGGCCCTGCCTACCGGCAGGCAGGAATGACATACTGCATTGACATCACCTAAACTCTCAATTCTACACTCTCAATTCTCAACTGTGAATTTTCAATTGTCAACTGTCAACTGTCAACTGTCAACTCCCTACCGACTATAATTCGGTGCCTCTTTCGTAATCGTAATATCATGTGGATGACTTTCCCGCATTCCGGCGGCAGTAATCTTCACAAAGCGGGCATTCTGCAAGTCTTCAATGGTAGCCGCACCGCAATACCCCATACTGGCTCTTAGTCCGCCAATAAGCTGATACATCACCTCCGAAAGCGACCCTTTAAATGCAACTCTACCTACAATCCCCTCAGGGACCAGCTTTTTGATGTCATCCTCCACATCTTGAAAATAACGGTCTTTTGAACCCTGTTCCATCGCTTCAATAGAACCCATTCCACGATAGGATTTAAACCTTCTGCCCTCATAAATAATGGTTTCACCCGGTGATTCTTCCACCCCAGCAAATAATGAGCCGGCCATGATCGAGCTTGCCCCAGCTGCAATGGCTTTGGCAATATCTCCGGTTTGTTTAATCCCGCCATCGGCAATCACCGGAATACCACGGCCCTTTAAAGCCTTGGCACATTCATAAACGGCATATAATTGAGGAACACCAACACCTGCTATAATTCGGGTGGTGCAAATAGAACCCGGACCAATACCCACCTTTACCGCATCCGCACCTGCATCAGCAAGAGCTTTAGCAGCCTCGCCTGTAGCGATATTACCAACCACAACCTGCAGGTTAGGGTATTTTGCTTTAACTTCTTTTAATTTTTCAATCACCCCTCTCGAATGACCATGTGCTGTATCAATAGTAATTACATCCACACCTGCCTTAACCAATGCATCTACGCGTTCAATAGTGTCATGCGTAACTCCCACTGCGGCCCCAACACGTAAACGACCATGCTCATCCTTACATGCATTCGGAAAGTTTTTAAATTTCTGGATATCCTTGAAAGTAATAAGTCCGCTTAAACGGCCATCCTTATCTACCACCGGAAGTTTCTCTATTTTGTAATCCTGAAGAATCTCTTCAGCCTGAGTCAGAGTTGTTCCCTCTGGAGCCGTGATCAGGTCTGAGCTGGTCATCACCTCGCGCACAGGCTTCTTCATATCCTTTTGAAAACGAAGATCACGATTGGTAATGATACCAACCAGTTTATTATCTGCGTTGATTACAGGAATCCCCCCAATCTTATAATCCTTCATAATCAGAAAAGCATCGGCTAGCAACGCATCTTCA
>JBIIRT010000166.1:0-5256 GCA_044341405.1 Daejeonella sp.
GTTAAGAGCATGGTATGATGGGGATAAAATAAAAAAAGCATTCAGAGTACTGAATGCCTGAATATTAGAGCAATTAGTGCTTAAAAGTCATCATCATCGTCTTCGAAATCATCGAATGGCGCAATATCATCATCAAGTGGAAGATCGAAATCATCTTCATCATCAATAACCGGACGAATCGGTTCCTCAGTATCAGACAATTCGGTCTTTTTCTTATCGGGATTCTTTGGCCCCCCGCTTTTTAATACTTTCTTTGGCGAATTCATTTGTGCAAATTACATATTTTAGGTTCTGAATTAACTTTTTATAAAATTAAAAAGTTTTTGAAATTCCAAACCTCTTTTTTATATTTTTTTATCCTGCGGTTTTTACTCTGTTTGTTCTCCAATTTCATTGCTTTCACTAATCAGTTCGTTGATCTGCGGCAGGTCTTTACTGGAATTAATACCAAAATAATCCATAAAAAGACTACTTGTAGCATATAGCAGCGGTTTTCCTACAGTTTCTGCCTTGCCAACAATACTGATCAAATCCTTTTCCAGCAATTTTTGTACGGTATAATCACAGTTTACCCCCCTAATCTGCTCAACCTCCAGCTTGGTAAGCGGCTGTTTATAGGCAATAATCGAGAGCGTTTCCATGGCCGCCTGACTCAGTTTCTTCTTCGAACGCTGAATCTGCAGCTGATTAATTACCGGATAATACTCCTTCCGCGTGAGAAACTGATACCCCCCGTTCAATTGTACCAGCTCTATTGCCAGATTTAAATCTAGGTATTTCTGTCTAATCTGTTCGATCAACCCCTGGATTGCTGTAACAGAAAGCGGCTCCTCGCTCAGCTCTGCCAACACCTGCTGAATCTCTTCTGCAGTAATACTCTTCTCGGAAGCAAAAATCAAAGCTTCAATGAACGGTTCAGGTGCTGATAAACTCATGGACAAACATAATGAGATTGCTTTTTAATGGGAAAAAAAATTGAAGAAATATTTAATGAGGTATTTGAAGAAAATTAGACAGTTTAAAGGGTATTTAGGTAATGTTGATTTTCTTTAGTTAAATAGGAATACTGATCAGTACTTCAGTGCCGGACTCGCCGGTTTGCCTTTGACTGATGTGGATAGAGGTTTTGTTGATTTTGTTGAGGAGGGAGATGCGTTCGTGGATTAGTTGTAAGCCACGACTTGTGTGTTTCTCGGCTGATTTAGATTTATTGGAATTCGAAATACCTATACCGTCATCTAAAATTTTAATAAGGAGTAGGCTGTTTTGGTATTTAAAATCAACATTTATAAATCCTCCATCTTCTTTTGGTAGTAATCCATGCCAGACTGCATTTTCTATGAATGGTTGTATTAGCATTGATGGTATAGTTATCTCTTCAGATTCAATCTCCTCACTTATGTTGATTGAATAGTTCATTTTATCAGCAAACCTAAGTTTTTCTAGAGAGAGGTATAGATTTAGATACTGAATTTCTTCTAAAAGTGTGATGCTACTTTTTAAACATATTTCAAGATGTTTTCTCATCAGACGAGCAAAACCAGTAAGAATTTGATTTGCAGCTTTTGATTCATGTATTCCTATGAAATATTGAATTGTATTTATTACATTAAATAAAAAATGTGGATTCATCATGGCCTGTAAAGCCTTTTGTTCAAGTATCGCTATAGTGTTTTGTGTTTGAAGTTCTTTTTCATGTTTTCTTTTCTTAGAAAAAAGAATAACGACAATTCCAATTAACACAGAAAGTAAAACAATTGAAATTATTATTGTTAATACCCACCAATACTGGGTTTCTTTATAGTTTTGTTTTGCAATAATTAGTTCATTTTCCTTTATCTTTTGTACTTGCAGGTAGTTTAAAGAAGTTTTACCAATATTGTCCGACCTGTTTTTTGAAAGTTGTATACTATCATTGGTGTGAACTTCTTTTAAATACTTTAATGCCTTGATGAAATTTTTCTTTTTTTGTTCAATTTCATATGCTTTGTATAAAAAATAATAATAAGAATTATTGTCACCTAGAATTTTAGAGTATTTTATCCCCTCAGTGATATAAAACTCTGCATTTGAATATTTTTTCTGTTCTTGATACAAAGCAACTAGCGTTAAATTTGAACCGATTATTATTTTATATAGATTATTTTTTTTAGCAAGAATTTTAGCCTCAAATAGTCGATTTTTTGCTTTTTCAAATTCTTTGAGTTCATAATAGATTACTCCAGTGTTCTGTAATACTGTAATATAACTAATCGTGTCTTTTGTTTTTAGGAATATCTTTTTACTAATTTCAAGGTATTTAAGTGCAATCTGATTATTCCCTTGAAATTTTAAAATAGTTGAAATGTTTAGATAAATTCCAGCAGTTAATTCTTGTGCATCAAAACTTTTGGCAATTTTCAGGGCTTTTTTGTAGTAAAAAATTGCTTTGTTGTAATCTATTTCTTTATATAAATTGCCAATATTATTATAAACTCTCGCCTCATTTTTTTTGTCATTAATTAGTTTAAAATATTTCAATGCTTCTACAAAACATTTCACAGACTGATCAATGTCACCTTTATAATAGAATCCAACACCTTTAATTCTATATGCTTCAGCTATACCAAAAATGTATTTGCTTTTTATTGATAATAAAAGTGCGCTATTGGCTTGATCAATAGTTTTTTGGGGATTTGTAAGTCTTATGTTAAAGGCAGCTTTATTTTTATTATCAATAATTTTAGTAATTATTTTATTGGGTTGCTCTTCGAGATTAACTGGATGGGTTATATTTTGCGCACTTAAATCATTCTTTTTGTGCAAAAATGAAGCTAATATTATCGTAGTTTGAAAGATAAATGTTAATGAAATGATTAAGATTAGCTTTTTTTTCAATACTTGCTTTTTTTTCAATACTTATTATGATTCAATTTTTAAATTTTATCAGACATGAAATTTAACTTGATTATCATTTCAAGAAAATTTGATGATTTTCAATAGTTCTATCAACTAATTTTTCACACTTTCTTGTTAGTAGCATTTTTCTTTGCTTATAATAGATTCTAAGTACTCCTATTATTTTAGCCTAGATATCATTGGCTGGCTTTTTTACAGTTCACTTCACAGAATAAAATTGTTTAACTGTTTCTAAAAAATCTGATACTTTTCTTCTTGCAACAGTATGTTGTGAATCATCTGACATTATAACAGTTAAACAATTCTTATTTGAATAATTTTTTAAGTGTTTGAGATTTATGATTTTTGATTTATGAATTCTAATAAACTCTGTATCTAATAATATCTCTTCATATTCTTTGAGGTGTTTAGATACAACAATACGGTTTTGATTTTCAAGATGAAAAATTGAATAATTGCTATCTGCCTCGATATAAATAATGTTAATTATATTGACAATATTAAATCCATTTAGGTGTGGCAGATTAAGCTTAGTAATTTTTTTGAATTCATTGAGGTTTTCTTCAAGATTTTTGTAATGATTAAAATATTGATTATTATTTAAATTTTTATTTTCTATTAACTCTTTTAAAAAAATAGTCTTTACAATTGATTCCTTAAGTTCTTCAATATCAATTGGTTTTAACAAATAATCTACAGCACTTGCCTTTATCGCTCTTAATGCATATTGATTAAATGCGGTTGTAAAAATTACTAATCCTGAATTTTTTTGTAAGTCTGGCAATAAGCTAAAACCGTCCTCATACGGCATTGCGATATCAAGAAATACAAGATCTATTTGGTTCGATTTCAGCATTTGGCGAGCTTCTTTCACTGATTTAGCAATTCCTCTAACCTTCACGTTAGGGCAATAGCTATCAATTAGAAAGAATAGAGATTTGCGAGAATACTCTTCATCATCTACGATTATAGCATTTAACTGCATAGGAATATTTAATTACATAAAACTCTAATCTATAAGAATTTGGAGAAGTGAGATAATTAAAATGAGTAAACGGTAAAATTCAATACTATCAATACCCAATCACCTGCTGTTCAGTCATTTCCGGCAAATCCCTGAACTGGTATTGCTGTGTTCTCAATTGAGGTTCAAAACCTGCTTCGCGTATCGAGTCCTGTATGCCCTGGGAGGTAAAGCGGTGGGGGGCACCTGCGGCAGAAACCACATTTTCTTCAATCATAATCGAGCCAAAATCATTGGCTCCGGCATGTAGGCAGATCTGGGCTACCTGCTTACCTACGGTTAGCCAGCTGGCCTGGATATTTTTAACATTGGGCAGCATGATACGGCTTAATGCGATGGTACGGATGTATTCATCGGCCGTAACCTGGTTGGTAATTCCTCTTACCTTGCGTAAAAGTGTGCCATCATCCTGAAAAGGCCATGGAATAAAAGCAATAAACCCTTCGGCATCGGCAGGCTTTTCGGCCTGTACTTCACGCAACCAGACCAGGTGTTCAAAACGCTCTTCGAGGGTTTCTACATGTCCGAACATCATGGTGGCCGAAGTGGTTAGTCCGAGTTGATGTGCCGCACGCATTACGTCCAGCCATTCTTGTCCACCGCATTTACCTTTGGAAATCAGTCGGCGCACACGGTCGTTCAGAATTTCGGCTCCGGCACCGGGTAAGGAATCGAGTCCGGCAGCCATTAATGCTTTGAGTACTTCGGTATGGCTCATGCCTTCGAGTTTGGAGATATGGGCTATTTCCGGCGGACCAAGCGAGTGTAATTTTAAGGTAGGATATAATTCCTTGAGTTGTTTGAACAGATCAACATAGAAAGATAAACCCAGGTCTGGATGATGCCCGCCCTGTAAGAGCAATTGCTCTCCCCCATAACGGAAAGTTTCTTCGATCTTTATTTTATAGGTTTCAATATCAGTGATATAGCTTTCATCATGCCCCGGTCGGCGGAAGAAATTGCAAAACTTACAATTGGCAATACACACATTGGTAGTATTGACGTTGCGGTCGATGATCCAGGTTACTTTGTTATGAGGTACATGCTTTTTACGTAGCTCATTGGCGGTGTACATCAATTCGGATGTTGCCGCATGTTTGAACAGGAATAATCCTTCTTCGCCAGAAAGAAATTCAAAATTCAGAGCCCGGGTAAGCAGATCGGAGGTAAGCATAAACAAAGATAGGGAGAATTAGCAACTTAGTTGATTAGCAAATGAGCAAATTGAGAAATTTGACAATTGGTAAATGATTAAAGGAGAGAATTAGCCAATTCCTCTACATATTTTTCCCTAAATTCGCATTCTCAATCCGATCCGATTTATGGTTTCTTAC
>JBIIRT010000167.1:0-5229 GCA_044341405.1 Daejeonella sp.
CTCCTAAGCCTACAGGGCAGTTTCTAATCAGACAGGAGATTTTACCACCTATGGTATCACCTTCTTTTCTGATCCCGTCGATGAGCTCAATCATCTGATTTGCAGTAGCCGGATCTGCGCAGCGGACAATATTGCTTTCCCTAATCTCAAGTAATTCGGATATCGAATTTGCTGAAAGGAGCGGAGCTTCAATGGTGCCTGCTGCAGAAACATGGGCAAAAATTTCTATCCCGGATTCTTGCAGTAATAGTTTAGCAATTGCTCCAGCTGCAACTCTTGCTGCAGTTTCTCTTGCAGATGATCTGCCTCCCCCACGGTGATCACGATGGCTATATTTGGCATCGTAAGTGTAATCTGCATGCGATGGGCGATAGGCATCTTTGATATGTGAATAATCTTTTGAGCGCTGATCTTCATTTGGAATAATCATTGCAATAGGAGTGCCGGTGGTTTTACCTTCAAATACTCCCGACAAGATTTGCACTGTATCACTTTCCTTACGCTGGGTTGTAATTTTAGATTGCCCCGGTTTACGTTTATCGAGCTCAGACTGAATGAAATCCATGTCCACCACTAGATTAGAAGGACAACCATCTATGATTACGCCAATAGCTTCACCATGTGATTCTCCGAAAGTTGTGATACGGAACAGTTGACCAAATGAATTACCTGCCATTTTTGAGTATTTAGTATTAAGTATTTAGTATTTAGTATTTAGTATTAAGTATTGCTATTAAATATGAAAATTTGTTCTATAATTCTGATTTCTTAATTGTCAACTGTCAATTGTCAACTGTCAATTGTAAACTGTCAACTAATATTAAATCCAGCTAATTCAAGATGTTTCCAAAAATCCGGATAGGATTTTTCGACCACCAAATGATCTTCAATTTCAAGTTCCGGCATAACCAGAGCAAGTGGAGCAAAAGCCATTGCCATTCTATGATCATCGTAGGTTGCAATTTTGATTTTTTTATTCAGATCAAGTCCTGAACAGTCAAGCTTGTAGATCTGGTTCTTTTCAATCAGTTTTACTCCTATCTTTAACAACTCAGTCTGGAGTGCATTTACCCGGTCGGTTTCCTTAATTTTCAAAGTCTCTAGTCCGGTGAATGTAGCCTCGTGCCCCAGTGCTGCACAGCAAACGATCACTGTCTGTGCGAGGTCCGGACATTCCTTAAAATCAAAAATCTTTCGCTCTAATTTTTTGGGTTCTTTTAATAAAAAGACTCCACCATCTTTAAATTGTGAGCTTATACCGAAATTTGCCATAATCTCAGTGATCATACTATCTCCTTGCAGACTATATCCATTTAGTCCCGGGAGGAAAAGTTGGGCATCCTCAGACAATGCCGCAATTGCATACCAATAAGATGCCGCACTCCAGTCGGGCTCCACATTTATTACAGACTTATTGAACGTCTGTTTTTCAATAGTGATCATATTGTCTTTCCAGCTATGTTTGATACCTGCCTGTTCCATCATGGCCAAAGTCATCTCAACATATGGCTTTGAAGTTAGTTCTCCCTCAATTACAAGATTCAAGCCTTGTTCAAGTTTTGGTGCAATTAGCAATAAGGCAGAAATATACTGACTGCTGATATTACCTTTTATACTCACTTCTTTAGTTTTCTGACTAAGAGGTCCTTTAATTTTTAAAGGTGGAAATCCTTCTTTTTCAAGATATTGAATATCAGCTCCCAAGGTTCTTAATGCGTCAACTAGAATCCCAATTGGACGTTGCTTCATTCGTGCAGATCCTGTCAGCGTGTGTTCTGAATCTTTCACCGCATAAAAGGCCGTTAAAAATCGCATGGCAGTTCCGGCCGGACCAATATTCACTAATTTTGGGCTGTTTCTGCTAAGGATGTTGTTCAAAGTAACTGTATCAGCTGCCTCAGAAATATTATCTACCCGAACTGCGCCATCACTCAAAGCCTGCATTATCAAAGCGCGGTTACATTCGCTTTTTGAACCGGTAAGTGGTATCGTACAATTCAGTTTTTTAGAAGCTGCTGATATCTTTATGCTTGCTGAACTCATTATTATTCCACATTCGCTTTATCGTTCATTATTTCAGTCTGCTTACGGATTGATTCGCTATGGATTAATTCCAGAAGTTTACCTGTAAAATTGAGATCCAGTTTTAAAGCTTTTGCAAATGCACTGCGCTTATTCATAATCTGATCCCATCGGTTTACCTGTAGGATGGTTACTCCATTATCGCGTTTGAATTCTCCGATTTTTTGAACTACCTGCATCCTTTCGGCTATTTTCTGAATGATCTGATCATCAATCTTGTCAATACTAGTTCGAAGATCCGCAAGTTTATCTGTAAACTCTTTGTCTTTGCTTTCTGGTTTACGTAGGGTAAGCAATTCCATTAAATCTGACAAGGCTGCAGGAGTTAGCTGTTGTTTTGCATCAGTCCATGCCACAGAAGGATCAAGGTGAGATTCAATCATCAATCCCTGCATGTCTAAATCAAGGGCTTTTTGAGCAACGTATTGAATTAATTCACGATTTCCACAAATATGACTAGGGTCGTTAATAATTGGAAGTTCTGGGCATAATGTTTTTAGCTGAATGGCTAATTCCCACATGGGTTCATTTCTGAATGCCGTTTTTTCAAAGGAAGAGAATCCTCTGTGGATAGCAGCAAGTTTGGTAATACCTGCATTATTGATCCGCTCTAATGCACCTACCCATAGCTGAAGATCAGGATTGACAGGGTTTTTTACCATCACAGGGATATCAACACCTTTCAGTGCATCCGCAATTTCCTGTACGGTAAAAGGGTTTACTGTAGATCGTGCACCTACCCAGAGGATATCAACACCAGCAGCCAAGGCTTCTTCAACGTGTTTCGCATTAGCAACTTCTACTGCAGTTGGAAGGCCAGTTTCTTCTTTAGCCCTTTTCAACCAGGTTAAGCCAATACTTCCAATACCTTCAAATTCTCCAGGACGTGTACGCGGTTTCCAGATTCCAGCTCTTAAAACAGAGACTTTTCCTGTTTTTGCTAGTAAATGTGCAGTAGCAATCAACTGATCTTCAGTTTCAGCGCTGCATGGACCTGCAATTAGCAAAGGCTCATTTTTTGTTTTTACCCAGGTGTTTAAGGGCTGTAAATTTAAATTTAGTTTCATCGTTTTTAATTTTTGGACCGGAAAGCGATTCCAGGATTTATTTTTATATCGTTTTTAATCGTTTTTTAATTTTTATTTTAAACTTTATCATTTTTTAAATACTCACCCATAATATTGAAGTTAATGGTATGTTTCAAAACCTGCCGGATAGCAGAATCATAATCTGCCTGGTTTTTCCATTCAATGTCGACATAGAAGTTGTATTCATTCCGTTTTCCAAGGACTGGCATAGATTGGATCTTGCTCAGATTAATTTTATGATTTGCTAAGATATTAAGGACATCTGCAAGAGATCCAACTGAGTTTCCTACCTGGAAGCTTAAGGAAGCCTTATTAACTTCAATATTTTCAAGAGGTTTATTTGCTAGAATCAAAAACCTGGTAAAGTTTTTCTTGTTCGATTCAATTCTCCTCTCCATAACTTCCAGGTCATAAAGTTTAGCAGCAAGTAAATTTGCAATAGCTACTGTATCTGTGAGGTTTTCTTCTCTGATTTTTTTAGCACATGCAGCTGTATCACTACTTTCAACAACATTTAAATGAGGAAATTCTTCGAAAAAGTCACTGCACTGACGAATTGCTATGGGATGCGATTGTACAAATTTGACATCTTCGAATTTCACCCCAGGAAGTGCCAGCAAGTGAAGTTGTATCGCAAGATAAACCTCACCTACAATGGAGAAATTATATTCACGCAACAAGGTGTAATTGGGAAGAAGGCTACCGGCTATCGAATTTTCAATGGCCATGACCACGTAGTCGGCCTGTTTATTTTTAAGAACCTCACAGGTTTTTTTGAATGATTCACATTCAACGGTCTCAATATCAGTCCCGAAGAATTTAAATGCCGCCTCTTCATGAAATGAAGCCCGGATTCCCTGAATAGCTACTCGTTTTTTTTGCATTTAATTTAAAATAAAAAAAGTCCCTGCTTGTGGGCAGGGACTTTTTGCTAATTTCTATATAAAGATTTATTGCATATTTTCCCCGCTCCTACCTTGGTAGTAAAAATAAGCGAAGTAATATGTGGTTAACTTTTTCATACTTTTGATTTCCAAATGTAGTATAAAATTTATTTCTGTCAATAGTAAAAACTAATTATTTTATGAATAAGCTGATTTTTTGCATTTTTTATAATTTTCGGGAAGTAATTTTATTAAATCGGCAATAAGCTTAATTGGATATAAAGTCTTGCTGGGTACTGTTTAAAATAAATAATTGTTTATTGTTTTAGAAAGCAGGGCCTGTGCTTCTTCGGTCCTTTCTTCCTGTGTTCTGCCGTAGTTTTTGCAACATATTTAAATGATATCATGAAAAATTCATTAAGCAAAAAGCTACAGCTGCCACCCAGGTTTATTTCAAATGGCATGTGGTCTTTTTCGAAGGACTGCCCGTCCCGATGAAATAAAGTACCGGGTAAAATAAACCTTGCCGGAAGAGTTCCAGCTGCCGCCCAATGTCATTATTTAGCATCTTAAATAATTGATTTATGGTATTTTATATTTTATAAAAGTTGTCATTAGTTTGCTTTTTTTAAGTGTTATCCTGCCAAAATTAAATTTCTTAAAATTTCATGCCGCTCATAGCCGCGGAGGCCTAGTTACTTTTTTCGGTGTTAGTTTTTATTTTCAAAGGCCCTCAAGCTGCTTCGCGGTTTCCTTGATGAAAAAGTAACCAAAAAATCAATACAAAACGAAGCTTCCACCACTAAAGGCCATACACCTGGCCCGCCGTTTTGTCCTCCCCCCACTTTGGAAAATACTGCTTCATTTAGAATTAATTTCTCCATATCGAGATTCAAAGATTACTAAGATTAACGTTTGAGGTTTAGGAATGTTCATCCATCAACGGCTGCGTACAGGGCTATGAAATTCAGTGCTATGGCAAAGTTAAATTTACCGCCCTGTCCAATGCCGCAAAAAAGTATATGAATGTCATTGCAAGGCGATATGCCTAGGCCCTGCGGCCATGAGCGGGTAATATATCCCATAATTTGGAAGTGTTCGTTAAAACCAAAAGAGTGAAAAATTAATTTGCGATAAACTAGTATGTATTTAATATGAAGTCAACTCTTAACTTA
>JBIIRT010000168.1:0-5158 GCA_044341405.1 Daejeonella sp.
CTATCAAAAGTGCTACTAAAATATCATTGGAAAATTAATCCCGAATTTGTTGAAACAGGGGAAGCAGATGCCATTGTACAGATAGGGGACCGGACTTTCCTAAACAGGAATCAGTTCACATATCACTATGATCTTGCTTTAGAATGGCATAAATTCACAGGCTTACCATTTGTTTTTGCGGTATGGGCTTCTAATAAGATAATTTCTGACGATTTTAAAACCGCCTTTAACGCTGCCTTAGAATATGGCTTAAACCACCGAATGGAGATGATTGCAGAGTTAGAAAGGGTTAATAATATAGACCTTGAAAATTATCTCATGAAGAAAATTGATTTTAACCTTGACCAAGATAAACTTGCAGCTTTAGCTAAATTTAACGATTTGGTTAAGACACTATAATCTGCTTAAAACGAGCTCAATAGTCTGATTTATTACCTTTTCAGGATTAGGGCTAAAATCAAAATTTAGTCTGCTTGCCAGAATTGCATTTACAGACAAGGCTTTATGTCCTAATACTTTTGAAATTGCATAAATACCCGCTGTTTCCATCTCAAGGTTGGTAATTCTGTAATTAGTATATCTAAATGATTGGATATCATCAATTAAGTCTGGAAATGATGCCTTGGCACGAACTTGTCTCCCTTGTGGTGCATAAAATCCCGGAGCAGTCACTGTTATCCCACGCTCGAGGCCTATACCAATTGATGCAATTAAATCAGGGTCGGCAGCAGAAATATATGGTGAAATACCTTTTAAATGATGGAAATGCGTCTTAAAGGCATCTAGGATCATATGTTCTTCTGCTGAAATCTGGTTAAGGTAGTATTGCATTATTGAATCTAATCCTATACCATACTCCGAAACTATGATACTCCCTAAGGGGATATCTTGCTGAACTGCTCCTGAAGTACCTATTCGTATAATATTTAAACTTTTTAGTTCTGGCTTAACCATTCTTGAACTAAAATCAATATTGACAAGTGCATCAAGTTCATTTAAAACAATATCGATGTTATCTGTGCCTATACCTGTAGAGATTACGGTAATTCTGCGTGAACCTAAGTATCCGGTATGACTAATAAATTCCCTCTTTCCCTTCTTTAATTCGATGATATCAAAATGCTTGCTAACCTCTGATACACGATCTGGATCACCAACAGTAATAACTGTTTCGGCAATGTCTTCAGGTAATAAATTCAAATGATATATAGTACCATCAGGATTAATTATCAAATCAGTTTCCGAAATTTTATTCATTTTAGATTTACGATAAATGCTCAATTCAAAAGTTGATGAATTTACAAGAAATGCCCATAATATCTCATTTTTATCCTTCTTTTATTCAAATGCTATAATATAAAATACTGATTTACAAGTATTTTAAATTTGATACCTCAAGCTTTTCGAGCTTTCCAAGCAATTATTAACCTACGATTTACTTATTCAAAGAATAAATGATCAGCTGTTATCAAACTTTTTATATCAAATTTTAAGATCTTCTTCTTTTATAAAATTCATTACATCGTCCATTTGAGAATGATTAATTTAAATATGACTACTGAAGTTATAGTATTATAAATAATTTGAAGCATGATTGATTACGTGCTTTATAGCTGATTTATAGGCATTTATCAATCCAAAAACTCCTAATAATGTTTCAACGAAATAACTTAAAACAAAAGCCGAAAAATTAGTTTTCTACTTTGATCATCAGTTATCCATTATTCTGCAAGAGTAAGAATCAATATTGAAATTAGTGCAAGAACAATTCCGGCATAATTTAAGCGGCTTAGTTTTTCTTTGAATAGTATAATACCCACAGCAGAACCCATCAAAATTACACCAATATTCATAGAAGAAAATACCACAGAAGGCTGATTACTTAAGGATTGATGTGCCTTGAGATAGAACAAAATGTTTCCAAAATTGGCAATTCCTAGAATCCATCCACAAACTAAATTAAGAATAGTCAGTTTTAATCTGTTTACAACAACCTGATATAAAAGATATATAATTGAAATAGTAAATGCTATAATAAAAACTATAAATAGGGAAGATGTAAATGGAATATTTTCAGTTTTGGCAATCTGTTTAAAAAGTATATCGATAATTCCCATACCGATAAACACAATTACTGGGTATACCCAAAAGGTATTTGAATTACCGTTTTGCTTTTGCCAGGGAATAGAAAAAATGATAGCGGCAAAGGCAATTAAAATTCCGATAATTTTGGTAATAGTATAAGGCTCTTCAAATATTAAAAAGGCAGACAAAACAGGAATAAATAGAGATAAACGTTGCGCAATGTCTGTTTTAACAATTCCTGTATACCTTATAGATAGGGCCAGCATAACAAATATTAAAGGTAAAAACAGACCCAATGCGATGTAGACTGGAAATATATTTTGAGAAAACTCCGGAATCTCTGGTTTAAAAATGAGCCAGGTTAAAAGACCAGCGATGCTATAGTTCCATGTAATTGCTTGTTGGGTATCTATTGTATATCGCTTTGCCAATTTCAACAAAACCGATACGAATACACTGCAACAAACACTTAGGAAGATATAAATCATATTATTCCTTATTAAACCAAATGTTCAATAAATCGGTTCCTATACTTACTTCCTCACCTGATTTACCTGTTATTTGGGGTGCTAGAATACCAGAATTCCAATTATCCTTAGCCGTAAAAACGCGTGCCTCATCCCATAATCCTGAATTAATAAATAGGTTTAATGTTTGTGCACCGCCCTCTACAATCAAAGATTGAATATCCATCAAATAAAGCTGGTAAGCAATCAATTGAGGTAATAAATTATCGAAATCTTCCAGTTCAAGATATTTGATTCTATCGACGAGATCAGTTTTTTGCTCATTAAATACTATGGTATCCTGACTTTGATCAAACACATGCAGATCTTTTGGCAGCTCTAGTCGCCTGTCAATAACAATACGTATTGGATTCCTTCCAGACCATTCGCGACTATTTAATTGTGGATTATCAGCCAATGCTGTATTCTTTCCTACTAATACGGCGTCCTCTTCCGTCCGCCATCTATGGACTAATTGTTTTGAATGTTGTGAACTTATCCATTTTTGAGACCCGTCTGATGGCGCAAAAAAACCATTATTGGTTTGAGCCCACTTTAAAATAATATAGGGCCTTTGCTTTTGAATTCGGGTAATGAATCTTTTATTAATATCAATACATTGCTCAGTCATTATCCCTTCAAGAACGTCAACACCGGCATTTTTGAGTCTTTCTATTCCCTTGCCATTTATCTGATCAAAAGGATCTCGGCAACCTATAACTGCTCTTGGTATTCCGTTAGAGATAATGAGGTCTGCACAAGGAGGAGTCTTTCCAAAATGCGAACATGGCTCAAGATTAACATATATTGTTGATCTTTTTAGAAGATCCTTGGCGTTTTCATGATTTTTAAAAACCTGATTAATTGCATTAACCTCCGCATGGGCCTCTCCATAAGCTCTATGATATCCTTCACCAATTATTTTTTGGTCACAAACTATAACAGATCCTACCATGGGGTTCGGACTAACATAGCCTGATCCAAGCCTGGCAAGATCTAAACAACGCTGCATGTAGTTTTGGTGGGAATACATTCTGCAAAAATAGCTATGAATTGCTTAAAAATAGTCAAGAGCAGTTTATTTATATTCAATCATACTCTATACCTTTATTCTGCAATTTATTCACTGAATTGGTTTAATTTGCGGAATGACTTTCAGAGAAGTAGAACAAATTTATTCAGAAACATTAACTACACTTTATAACAAACAAGAAGCAGGTAGTCTTGCCTGGTTAAGTATCAGCCATGTTTGCAAATTTAATCGGTCTGAGTATCTAAATTTAAAGAATACAGAAGTTCCTGCTGATCAATATGAAGCATTATTAAAAATTCTGAAATCATTAAAAACTGGAAAACCACTTCAATATGTTATTGGTGAAACAGAATTTTACGGACTTACATTTAAGGTTAATCCCTCAGTATTGATTCCAAGGCCTGAGACAGAAGAACTGGTTGAATGGATACTTTCAGATATACGCAAGTCCGAAATATCGCCAGAGGAAATAAAAATCATTGATATTGGAACAGGAAGTGGCTGTATTCCAATATCTCTAAAAATTAATCTTCCAGATGCTAAACTTTATGCTGTTGATGTTTCTCTAGAAGCGCTGGAGGTTTCAAGGCAAAATTCAGCTTTAAATAATGCAAGCATATATTATGTTCAGGATGATATTTTAAATCCAACAAGCGAAGAGTTAAAAAATGAAAGATTTGAAATTATCGTCAGCAATCCACCTTATGTTTTAGAGGCCGAGAAGCCAAAGATACTACCCAATGTACTTGATCATGAACCACATCTGGCATTATTTGTTCCTAATGATGATCCACTTATTTTCTATAAGGCGATTGCTGACTTCGCAATAAAAAATTCAGATATAAATGTTGCTTTATATCTGGAGATCAATGAAAACCTTGGAGAAGAGACTGTTAAATTGTTAGAACAAAAGGGATTTAATAACATTGAATTAAAAAAAGATCTCAGTGGAAAGGACAGAATGATCCGTAGTCATTATATAAACTAAATATTTAAATTTAATATCATAAATTCCTTATTATAAATAAATTATGATTTCATTTTTTGAAGCTTCATTGGATCAAATTTCTGTGCATAGCGTTGGGAATAAGGTTCAAGATGAGTTTTACATTTTATCTGATCAAACACTTAATATCGATGATCATGTTTTAAAAAATTTACTGATCAAGTATTTCTTATCGCCATTTGAAAAGGGGAATGAGGTGTATAGGTTTAGTCATTCAAGCGGCGACCTCAACCTTAATGAACTATTCCATTACAGTTCCACGATCTTTTCAGATGAAGCAAGTTTTCATGAAATGAGCCAAAACATAACAAAGTACCTGCATGACAGCTCCAATCATCCTAAAATTAAGGCAGGAGAGTTATACATAGCCTCATTTAAGAATTTACAATTAGAAGGTGAATTACATGATGGGATAGGTATTTTTAAATCAGAAACTAAGGAAAGTTATCTGAAAGTTAGTCTGCAACCCGGCGGATTTACATTAAATTATGAAGAAGAAGCAATTAATCTTAACAAACTAGACAAAGG
>JBIIRT010000169.1:0-5148 GCA_044341405.1 Daejeonella sp.
CGATCTGCTTTTTGGGGAAGTTCAAAACACCGATAATCTGCCTGCCTATCAATTCAGATTTTGAATAATGCCTGGTGATTTGAGCACTACTCCATTTCAAACCCAAATCTCCAAAATCGACCTTTATTTTGTATGCCGCCTTTTTCGCCTCCGGAAAATCAAGCACCTCAAGAATTGTACCTACCCTCAATGCTACCTTCTCAAAATCGTCCCAGTTTATTTCTTCCATGTTCAAAGGTAAGTTGATGATGGGATTATTCAAAAGGATTTATATCCAGGCGTTAATCCGTCATTTCGATGAGCAGACTGAATTGTAATCTTTAAAAATAGTTTAATCGCGAAGAGAAATCTCATGATTAAAAGCACTACCAACCATTAAGAGATTTCTCCACAACGCGAATTTCAACCTCAAGAAGAAAATACTTCCGTTGTGTTCGAAATGACGGTACCCGAGAATCCGTCATTTCGATGAGCGGACTGAATTGTAATCTTTAAAAATAGTTTAATCGCGAAGAGAAATCTCATGATTAAAAGTACTACCAATCTTTAACAGATTTCTCCACAACGCGAATTTCAACCTCAAGAAGAAAATACTTCCGTTGTGTTCGAATTGACGGTACCCGAGAATCCGTCATTTCGATGAGCGGACTGAATTGTAATCTTTAAAAATAGTTTAATTGCGAAGAGAAATCTCATGATTAAAAGTACTACCAACCATTAACAGATTTCTCCACAACGCGAATTTCAACCTCAAGAAGAAAATACTTCCGTTGTGTTCGAAATGACGGTACCGATTGCAAGTCAAGCATTAAGACCAGCATGTGTAAATCAATGAGATAATGTAAATTTGCATTATGGATTCTGTAAGATTAAAAAAAGGTAAGGAAAAAGCTGTCAAACATTTACACCCATGGGTATTTTCGGGTGCGATAGATCATGTAAAAGGAAAGCCCGAAAATGGGGATATCATCATGGTTAACGACAGCAATAATGAATTTCTTGCCTATGGTTTTTTTAATAATCAATCTCGAGTTGCCGTTCGGCTACTTGAATGGAACTTAGAAACTGAAATCAATGAAACCTGGTGGAGAACGAAAATCAAAAATGCAGTTAAACTCAGAACAGATCTGCATTCCAATCAAACTAACACCTATCGCTTAATTTTCAGTGAAGCAGATTACCTGCCAGGCCTTATTGTAGACCGATATGCAGATTTCCTTTCAGTACAAATATTAACATCAGGAGTTGAGCGAATTAAACATATTCTGTTGGATGAACTTCAAATCTTATTAAAACCCAAAGGTATTTTTGACAGAAGTGATGCTTCAGCCAGGGCCCATGAGGGAATGGAAGCTTCTTCCGGAGGAGTTCTACTCGGATCAGAACCTCCAGAATTTGTAAGTGTTAAAGAAAATGGTATAAATTATCAGGTAAATATTGCCGAGGGGCAGAAATCAGGCTTTTATTGTGACCAGCGTGATAATCGCAAATGGGTTTCAGAATATGCTAAAGGAAGAAAAGTATTGGATTGCTTTTCCTATTCAGGAGGTTTTAGTCTGAATGCCATGAATAACAAAGCATCTGAGGTAATAAGTGTAGACAGTTCGGCACTTGCCCTAGAAACCCTCAAAAGAAATATTGAAGTCAATAATTTTCAAAATACCCCACATCAACAAATACAATCTGATGTTAATAAGCAATTAAGAGTGTTCAGAGAAGAAAATGAAAAATTTGATCTTATCATACTCGATCCACCCAAATATGCACCATCAAGGTCGGCTTTGACCAAGGCCTCCAGAGCCTACAAAGATCTTAACCGAATGGCTATGCTTTTGCTGAATGAAGGTGGTCTTTTAGCAACATTTTCATGTTCAGGAGCTGTTGATATCAGCATGTTCAAACAAATTATTGCATGGGCAGCACTTGATGCAGGGAAAAATGTACAATTTATCCAGCAATTTTCACAAGCTGCCGACCATCCTGTAAGGTCATCTTTCCCTGAAGGGGAGTATTTAAAAGGTTTGCTTTGTCGGGTGATTAGTACTTAACAACTAATCTTCAGGTACATTCTTCAGCTGAACAGGCTTCTTACCCTTGTTCATTTTTAGATTGAGCATTTCTACCAAGACCGAAAATGCCATAGCAAAGTAGATATATCCCTTTGGAATGTGCTGGTCAAAACCTTCTGCTAAAAGCGATACTCCTATCAGTAAAAGGAAAGACAAAGCCAGCATTTTTACGGTCGGGTGTTTGTTTACAAATTCGCTGATAGCTCCTGCTGAAAGCATCATCACAAAGACTGCAATAATTACAGCTGCAATCATAACTTCAATATGGTCAGCCATTCCTACAGCGGTTATCACAGAATCAAGGGAAAAAACAATGTCCAAAATAAGGATCTGAATAATTACCCCTGAGAAAGTTACAACCGCCTTCCCTCCTGATTGATGATCAGCGCCTTCAAGCTTATCATGGATTTCTGTGGTACTTTTATAAATAAGGAACAATCCTCCAATGAGCAAAATAAGATCGCGGCCAGAGATAGCAAACTTTTCAAATAATTCACCTTCGCCTAAGCCTATCCATTCTCCTATATTGAACAACGGACTGGTCAGCGTCATGATCCAACTTAATGAAAGCAGCAATAAAACACGGGTTATCATAGCCAATGCTAAACCAAGCTGACGGGCCTTCTTCTGTTTCTTAGCAGGTAATTTAGAAGCCATTATGGAAATAAATATGATATTATCTATTCCAAGTACTATTTCAAGTACTGTTAATGTGATCAATGATACCCAGATCTCAGGATTTGCTAACCATTCCATATTTTTTTACTTTCCTCAAATGTAGATTAAAAGCTTTTAGAAATAAAACAAAAAAACCTTACTGCAAATACAGGAAGGCAATTGTTAAAAATAATATGGTTTATAAGAATTTCACTGTTCCATAATTGGATTTAATGATGATTCTGCTATCAGAACCTTTCCCAATCTGCCCCTTATAGTTTTTACTAGGACTCCAGCTCCTTGCCTTATCATAAGAGCTGAGCGTCTCAATAAGATTTACCTGATTGTTATTATAATTGAATCTGGCATAATTGACAGTTACATCAAAATCGAAATTAGCACCCTCCTCCAAACCTAATGAAACACTTGAATAGGAAGAGTTTACATTCAGATTTTTTACACTGCTATCTACCTGATCTATCTTAAAACCACTGGTATAGGAGAGATTGAAATTTCCGCCCTGACTGAGTTTTGCAATGCTGGCTTTACCATACTTTATTGTAGCATTAAGCTTTGCGGCCTGGTTGATCGTTAAACCACCATATGCTACTGAAAGATTTCCATTTATGAAACTTTCTATAGATGCAGATCCATAACTCACCTTTACCTGATTAGCAGCATTATCCAGCCTTCCTGAGTTAAATGAACCATAGGAGCTGGAAATATAAACAGGACCCATAAAATCATCAATCTCAGTTTTACCATAACGGTTGCTGATCTCCAATGGATTTTTAGTAGGCATATAAACCTGGTAGTTTACCTGCACCCCCCTGCGTTCTTCCTGACCATTCTTCACTCTGGACCAAAAATTCAATGATGTTTTCTCAAAATTTGTTTTGAAACTAATTAAATTTCCTTCTCTCAACTCAGAAATGTCAACACTCTCAAGCAGATTTTCTGCGCCACTTTCAGAGGATTCATAAGCTTTAATTTCAATTTCGACCTTAACCTCATTTTTAGCCCAGGTATGGACAGAAACTGTTCCGTATTGATTATTTACCGAAAGCTTATCATTTACATCAACCGGATAAGATCTAATTATTTTTTTGGACTTTTCGGCAGTTGAGGTTAATTCAAGCGGTTCTCCGGGATTTTCCGGAAGTTTATTATCCGCAATGATAACTTCTATACCCTCTAATTCCTTTCTCAATTCACGTGTGGCAACTGCCACTGTTTTACCAATTTTTTCGAAATCAATTTTCTTTAATTCTAAAGCAACTGTTTTGAATACCTCCGCCATTTCAGACTCAATATTTTTAATTTCGGAGTCCGCCCTCTTACTTTTTGGATTAACTGGTTCCACTGTTTGGGCTGATGCTATTTCTATGAATAACATCACTAAAGCAAAAATTATTGCTTTTTTAAATATTTTGTGTGTCATTAACTTGTTCTTTCTTTAATTGGTTAATCTGTTGTATTATTTCAAGCTGCTGATTCAATAATTCAATCTGAATTTGAAGATTTTGGATCATCGCTTTAACAGTTTCTTCCTGATTGGGACTTGCAGGTAAATCCTGTTTCAATTTTTGAAAATTAGCATCCATCTTTTTGATCTCTTCGGAGAATTCCTGATAAAGCTGAGGCTCTTCATTTTCAATTCGTTTTAACTCGCTCCTTTTAACTTCTATCAATGATGCATAATGTACCTGCTGTTGAGCCAGTTGCGGATCGATATTGCTCAAGTAAGCTGATTGTTTAAACTGATATTGATAAAACCAAATACCTGCGAACAAAATCGGAATAATTGAAGCCGCCAACTTAAGCAGGAAACTTAGACGAACTACCCGTTCCCTTTTCTCTATTTTATTTTGAGATATCCCAATCTGTTTTTCATCTAGTTGCTTCTCAATTTTAGCCCAGAGATTAGCAGGTGGTTCGAACTGATCGAAATCACTCCTGTTATCCTTGATAAATTTTTCTAGTTTTTCTTTCATCTTTTTCCTCTTCCTGATCGTTTAAAAGATCTTAAAATTAATTGTAACTGATACCCTGATTCCTCAATAACTCGGCAAGCTTTCTTCTTGCTCTCATAAATTGTGTCCTGGAAGTATTCTCACTGATTTGCAAAATCTGTGAGATCTCTTCATGATCATAACCCTCAAGCAGGTACAGCGAAAGCACTAAACGATATCCATCCGGAAGCTGCTGGATGGTCGCCTGTACCTGCCGTACCTGCATTTCGAATTCTGAATTATCAGTAACCTCATTATCCGGAATAGATTCAACGTCTGTTTCATCAATCGAAATCAGTTCCAGTTTGCGCTTACGGATCTGACTTATTGCTCTGTTGATGACGATTTGTTTCATCCATAATCCGAAAGTAGTCTCTTGCCTGAAATCGGCGATTCGGGTAAAAGCATCT
>JBIIRT010000053.1:0-18195 GCA_044341405.1 Daejeonella sp.
ATAAATTCCATGAGGAGCCATTTGAATACCATGTAAATCAGCATACTCGGCAATCCATTTCATTTCAGCTATTCCACCTGCATCAGCTACATCAGGTCCGATTACTCTAATCGCATTTCGCTCAATTAATTCGCGAAAGTTTTGTCGTAAATAAATTTGTTCTCCTGTATGAATAGGTACTGTTGTGCTTCTGGTTAATTCGAGGTAATCATCGGCCATAACATAAGGGCGGTAATCTCCGGTAAGAAGATCTTCCATCCACATCAGATTATAAGGTTCAAGTGATTTACAAAGTCTGATTGCATCCGATAGCATAAAACCTGGTCCGCAATCTATTGCCAGTCCGATCTCATCCCCAAGTACTTTTTTCATTGCATCCACGCAGGCAATAATTCTTTTTAATCCTTGTTCTGTCAATGGTCCGCGATTACCATGAGGTGGATTTCCGGGACCAACAGGATCACCATAGAAAAAATTCGGTGCCTTACCTGCCATTTGGCTATGAAAACCAATAGGCATTTTTATAATCGTAAAACCCTCTTTTAATTCTTTTACTTTTGATACCGCCTGTGCATAATCAGCGGGGTTAATACCTGCTGTTTCACGATACTGTGTAACTGCTGTGGTATAAACCCGAACACGGTCACGAACCTTACCACCGAGTAATTTGTAAACCGGTAGTGAAGCTGCTTTGCCTGCGATATCCCATAAAGCCATTTCAATAATACTGACAGCACTACCATAGGGTTTAAAACTTCCCATTCGTCTGATTTTGAGCATACAGCGCTCAACATTTGTTGGGTCTTCGCCAACCAAATATTCTTTGTAAAAGAGCACGAATGGTTTTAAATACTTTTTAGCGATTTCTGCCTGCCCATAACCGCTGATACCTTGATTTGTTGTTATACGTACTACCGGACTTCCTCCAATGATAGCACACTTGATGTCGGTAATAATTAGCGCACCTTTTAAAGGTGCTGTCATTAACAGATCATTCTCTTTCTCAAATGATTCCGCAAAAAGATTATTACTCATCAGACCAAGTCCTAATCCGCTTAAAGTAGATTTAAACAAAAAATCTCTTCGGCTTGCTTTATGTTGTCCCATAAAATCTACTGATTCTTTATTAATGTGTATCATTATAAAACAACTTCCGATTTTTCAATCGGAAGTTGTTGTTCTAAAAAACTGAATTAATTTAGACTTTTACTTATTACTTATCCCACCAAACACGAGTATCTAACTTATCTCCACCTTGCCTTGTAATTGCGGCATTAAGATTCGTTTTGTTGATTGCATACTCAGAATCCGGGTATGTTAGCTTACGAACGAAAGGTGTAACATCTCTTCCTTGGTAAGGATTTGGAGTTAATGCTGGAAATCCGCTTCTACGGAAGTTTGCAAATGTTTCAGGTCCGTTTAGAAGTGTAGCTACCCAGTATTGTTCGTTTATCTCTTTTATCTCATTACCAACACTTAAAGGATTAGCAGTAACAAAAGTCTCGATATCAGCACTAGCTATAGCTGATGCAGGTGAGAATACTGCCATTTCGGCCATATTTGCACGAATAGCATCTGCATAAAGAGCAGCTGCAGTTGGTCCTGTTGTAATCCAACCACGGACACGGGCTTCTGCTAATAATAATTTAGTTTGAGCATTAGTCACCAAGAACATTGGAGCATCAATTCTACCCAATCTAAACCTATCAAGCTGAGAGTAATCATAAAAACTAGCTAATCCATCAAGTTTTGCTTTTGCCACAATTGTTCCATTATCGAAACCCATTGGCATACCTCTTTGAACTGAAGGAGTGAAATCAGCACGTGATGGAGTTTGCTGCGGACCGCTTGCAGCACCAACGTAACGCACCGATATAGATCTCAATCTTGGATCATTTTTCGTGAATAAAAAGTCTGTAAATGGCTTTGCTAAAAAATAGTTATTTGCTTCCGAGCCATTTAATAAACCGTTAACAGCATTTTGGTACAAAGAAGTATGACGTATTACCGCACTTCCGGTGTTTGACTGGATCACACCACCTGCAACAGCTTTTGCAACAGACTGCTGAGCCAGCGCTGGGTCAACTTTAGAAAGACGCATACCCGCTCTTAGCATGAGCGAATATCCAAAGGCTTTCCACTGAGCGATATCGCCACCAAATAGAACATCGCTATTATTTCTTGGCTTTGCTGGATCTAAGGCAGCAGATGCTGATTCCAATTCCTTTAAAATATCTTTATAAATAGCCTCTTGACTATCATAAGCTGGAACTGAAATGTTCTCTGAAAATCCTTTACCTGCTTTAAAATAGGGCACATCACCATATGTATCTGTTAAAACCATGAATGCATAAGCACGCATAATTCGAGCAGATTGATAAAGATTTGAACGGTCAGGAGCACCCGCCTTAGTAGTCGCTGTTTCATTGATTACCGCAGCCAATGACTTGATGACTGTCTGATAGTATCGAACCCAATTTCCTTGGTTACGAACTTTGTTGTCTTGGTTATAATTTCCACCACCAAGCACACCACCAAACGGAGTGATTACTTGTTGGACAATCGCAAGTTCAAAAATCATTGTTTCTGCTGGAGCAGAAGACCCAATTATGGCATTGTTCATTAAAAAAGCCGGATCGAGTGCGATAGGCAAAGTTTTATTTGTATTGGTTTCCTCAAAGCCTTTATCACAACTCGGCAATATGCATATTGCTGATAAAAACAGGATGGTATATAAAGTTATCTTTTTCATTTTATTGTTTTTAATATTTCAGTAAGAGATACTATTTCAATTTAAAATCTCACATTAAGATTGAACCCGATGCTACGGCTGGTAGGAAGACCAGTTTGCTCCAAGCCCTCCTGTGTATCCGCTACACTGTTTGCCATTTCAGGATCAATGTTTGGTACCCACTTCTTTAGGAGTGCTACATTATTTGCAACTGCACTTAATCTCAAGCCCTTTATGAACAAACGTGAAGGAAGCATTTTTGTGAAGTCGTAGCCCATGGTAATTTGTCTCAATTTCCAGAAACCTGCATCATAAGCAAATTCTTCACGTATACTACTTGTGTTAACCGTTTCATAGAAAGTTTGAAGTGGCGTTTTAACTGTATTAGGTCCACCTTGCTGATTTACACCTACACCCGTAACAAGGTTAGTTTCACGACCAACCAATGTTGACCTGTGTAAACCGTGACGGTATAAGTTGAAGTTAGTTTGTGATCCTAAATAATGACCAAGTTTGAAATCGATTAACCCAGAAAGTGATACACCCTTAAAGTTGAAAGAGTTAAAGATACCACCCACATATTTAGGGATAGTTGTTCCTATCAGTAAAGCTTGAGGAGCTCTCAGCGGGCGGCCATTATTTGTATCAAAAACCTGGCGACCTTGTGCATCACGAAGGTAAGCAGTTGCATACAAACCATTTAAACTCTGTCCAACTGTTTGTCTGATTGAATTGGAACCAGCAGCACCACCTGAAACAATTTCAGTTACACCCTCACCTAAGTCAAGTACTTCGGTCGCATTTTGAGCAAAATTGAAGTTAGTTTCCCATCTAAAATTTTTGGTTAAAATAGGTGTACCGGATAACATTAATTCAATACCCGTATTCCTGCTTTGCCCTACGTTAATTACCGAACTTGTAAAACCTGAAGCATCAGAAATTTGAGATGCCAAAATTTGATCATTAGTAATCTTATTGTAGTAAGTCACTTCAAATCCAACTCTATTTTCAAAGAATTTGGTTTCAAGACCAAACTCGGCTTCTTCCACACGTGAAGGTCTTAAATTTGCATTAGGCACTGCACCGCTAGGAATAGACCCAACCGGTTGAGCAGCACCCGCCGGATTTGGGAACAAGTTATTATTTACTCCATAAAATAAGCTATTTGCATAAGGACCTACGGCGTTATCACTTCCTACCTGAGAATAACCTGCTCTGATTTTTCCGAAAGAAAACCATTTAGGCATACCTGCAAATGCCTCGCTAAAAATAAAACTTGCATTAGCAGAAGGATAAAGAATACTTCTATTCTCTGGTGATAAGGTAGAGAACCAATCATTACGTGCAGTAAGGTTCAAGTATAGATAGCTTTTGTATGAAAGTTCTGCTGCTGCATAAAGCGAGTTAATTTTCACCTCACTCAAATCATAAAAAGGATCTTTTACACGTCCGTTTGCAACAGTATAAAGATCACGAACAACAAAATCCTGAACTGTTACCGAGTTACGATCAAATGAACTATAACGTTGGTTACCTCCAACTGTGGCATCAAAAGCAAATCCATTTTTAAAACTTTTGGAAGCTCCAAGAAGGAAATCAGAGTTTAATTCGCGACTACGAAGTACTTCTTGAGTATATCGTCCGTTAACAAAACCTGCAGGAGCAGCAGGATTTGAAGCTCTTCCGGTTGGATCATTGAAATCACGATCACGTGAGAAATAATCCTGACCAATTCGACCTTGCAAATACAACCAATCGGTAAAATTATACTTTGCAGTTACGTTTCCAAAAATACGATCGCGTTTTATATTTTCAAAACGATTGTATGATGACATGTAAGGATTGGTTCTATTTCTAAATCGTGACCAAACAAACTCATCACCATTGGCATCAAAACGCTTTGAACTCAATAAATCAAATGGCATAGAGTTAGACAAAGTATAAATTACAACAGGTGTACTGTTATCCTGTCCCCCAACTACTACCGGATTTGTATTTTTCTCACTTGAGTAGGCAATATTACCTGATACACTTAATTTATCAGAAATTTTCTGATTAAATCCAAGATTGATTGTTCTACGATTGAACTTACTATTTGGTTGGATACTACTGTTATCCATATTCGCGATAGAAAGATTAAAACCACCATTGGCACCTCCATTCGAAACTGAAACGGTATTAGTCAACGTGCTTCCTACTTGATAGAATTTTTTAATACGATCTCTAACTGGCTCATAAGGTGCAGTTACGCCATCATACAAAACTTGAGTCATACCAGGCTGAAATTTCTCTCCAAAACTCCAAACACCAGATGTAGGATTTGGTGTTGTTGGACGAACTCCAAATTCACCCTGACCATACTCATATTGCAGGTCAGTAAAGTCAAGAGGAGTATCTGATGTATAATTTGAATTAAAATCAACACCTAGTCCTTTATTTGAATTACCAGATTTAGTTGTAATCATCACTACTCCATTTTGAGCGCGGGAGCCATATAGTGCGGCTGCAGCACCTCCTTTTAGAACAGTCATTGATTCAATATCATCTGGATTGATACTACTTAAACCATCACCACCATCGGTAGATACAACAGCTCCTTGTCCACCAAAATCTCCACCCACACCAAAAGTTGTGTTATTAATAGGAACACCGTTTACAACGATAAGCGGACTGTTTTGAGCTCCAAAAGAAGATTGACCCCTGATTCGGATTTTGCTGGAACCGGCAGGACCAGTACCCATAGGTGTAATATTTACTCCTGGCATTTTCCCAACCAAACCACTCATGAAATTGACTGTGCGATTTTCGCTAATTTGCTGCGCATTAACAGTTGCAGTAGCATAACCAAGTCTCTTTGTTTCTTTCTTGATACCTAATGCAGTAACTACTACCTCAGTTAAAGAAGTTAATTCTTCGGTCATTTTTACATCCAAGCTAGAACGATCGCCCACAGTTATTTCCTGCGAATTAAAACCAATAGAACTGAATACAAGAATTGCATTTGCGTCAGGAACAGAAATTGAGTATTTACCATCAATGTCTGTTGAAACACCTACCATTGTACCTTTGATCTTAATACTAACACCAGGAAGCGTTAACCCTCTACTGTCACTGACAGTTCCCTTGATAATAATATCTTTCGGTGGGTTTAATTCAGTATTAAGATTATCCAAGCCTTTAATTACAATTGTATTTTGAAAGATCTTGTATGTTAAAGGTTGGTCTTTCAGGCATTTATTCAGTGCCTGCTCAACTGTTGCATTTTCAATATTAACATTAATTGAACCTGCTTTTGAAATATCCCTTTTATCAAATAGAAAATGATAATTAGTTTGCTTTTCTATTAGAGTAAGGACATTAGCAATAGAAATATTCTTCTCTCGAAGCGTTACCATTTGACTATATGTGTTGGCACTCACCGCAGAGAGCGTAGCAACCATAATAACTATAGTCAGTTTCATAGCCAATAAAATTTTTGGAAGTTTAAGTCCTCCAACGGGAATGACTTTGTAATTAAATTTCATAACTTTTTTGGGTTTAGTTAAACATTATTCTTCAATTGGTAATTGGATAATTTAGGAAATAAGCATTTACAAGGTGATCAAGTAAACATTTTCCGATTTTAATTAAAATTATCGACCTAAAATTTCAAGTTTCAATAGATTAGGTTCTGAATTTTAATTCCTTTTTCCTGATTTTTTTTTGTATTTTTTATGTCATAGTTAAAGTTTAAGTGAATTAGTGAATTATAATTTCTGAATGATTATTTGTTTGCAATAACAATATTTTTACCCTTAATTTTAAATTTTACTCCTGCATAATTGAGCAAGTTCATAAACTCAGTAACATTAACACTTCGTGAAACTTTACCAGTAAGTAATTTTTCAGGTATTTTTCCCTCAAAGCTTACATTTAAATCATACCAAGAAGCAACCTGACTCATCACTTCTTCTATAGTTGCATCCTTGAATAAAAACAATCCATTTTTCCATGCAACTTGTTCCTCAATATCAACGTTACTCACAACTGTCATACTACCTCCTGCCAGGCGGGCTTGCTGTCCGGGTTTCAATAAAAGAGAGGAATTACCCCCTTTAATTTTAACTGAGCCCTCAACCAAAGTTGTTTTCATAACTTCTTGACTGGAGTAGGCCTTTACGTTAAAATGTGTTCCCAATACCTCAATCTCAGTCTTTCCGGTCTTCACCACGAACGGCATCGCAGATCTTTTTGCAATTTCAAAATAAGCCTCACCATCTAGCTCAACCTCCCGTATGTTTCGCTTAAATACTGCGGGAAATTTAATTTTAGAAGCTGCATTCAACCAAACCTTACTTCCATCAGGAAGAATTATCCGATACTCACCACCACGAGGCGTACTAACAGTATTAAAATCTCCGTTACGTGCATTTTTATAATTTCTATCAAATGCATGGTAAACCAATTGCCCGTTCTCAGTTTTCTTTATTTCAAAACTTTCATTTTTCTCAATAACTCCGTTATTAAGGCTATCTAGAACAATTATTTGTCCATTTGAAAGCGTTAAAACAGCTTTATTTACTCCAGGTGAAACAATCGGAGCTGCTTTAGCCGTAACAATTTGAACGGGTGTGGGAGTACTATTTTCAGTCCAGAAATCAAGTCCGATAATATTTAGAATTATTATTGCAGCTGCAGCAGAAATACTTATAAATAGCAATGGCTTAATCCTTGATTTTACAGTTGGAGATTCTTCATGTAAGTTATTTTCATCTCTACCGGAAGCCATGATTGTATCAAGCATTTCCTGACTCTTATCAAAAGTGAACAGGGGCGCATCTTCGTTTTGGAAATTATCCCATTCAGACCTCATTAGTTGAGCTAATTCATGGTCAGAGCTTGATTTTAAAATGTCGAATAATTCATCAATCTCCATCTGACTGGCAGTTCTATCATAATATCTACTAAAGAGATAAGATGTTCTGGAGTTTGAATAATTCATTGATAAAAAAAAAATTATAAAAAAACCATTCCTTTGAATGACTTTAACTACATATAAGACACAAAATAATATTTAAAAGGGGGTATTAGCTTAAATAAAAATTACTAAAATAAATATTATAGTATGGAAATTGGTCATAATGTAATTAGTAATAGAAAAAGTAGCTATCTGCAAGTATTTTTTTACTGATTCACGGGAAATGTTCATTCTGTTTGCGACTTCTGCATACCTTAACCGATCATGCCTACTTAAAAGATATACCTGCTGTTGTTGAGGGGGTAAGCGGTTGATTGCTTCATCAAGTATAGTATAATAATCGTTGGAATCAGTGCTAGAATGAATAAGTAGCCTTGTGTAGCTTTCTTCAAAGTCGCTTAGATGCTTACGTTCATTGCTCAGCTTTCTCAAGCAATTTAATGTGTGATTTTTAGAGATTACAAATAAATAGGCTTTAAAATTATGTACCCCGGCAAGAACTTCCCTATTCAGCCATATCTTAAGAAATACATCCTGAACAATTTCTTCCGCAAGATCCATTGAATTGGTTATCCGGAAAACGTGTTTACCAAGTTGCTGATGATACTTGTAATAAAGTCGGTTATAGGCAATTTCGTCGCCTTTAGAGACTTTAATTAACTCATTTTTTTCAGACAAATCTGACATAGATACTTACTAAGGAAAAGTAAGTTAACAACAATATAACATTGAAACCAAAATTTTTTTTATTTTTTTTCTTGATAATGGGTGTTTGAAAGTGATTGTTCAGTTGTCAGAGGTATGAGGTCAGAGGTATGAGGTATGAGGTATGAGGTATGAAAAAAGCAAAAATTTCAATTAGCACTAAACGGTCTTGGTTGTTGGCTCTTGGTTCTCAATACTAAATACTCAATACTAAATACTCAATACTAAATACTCAATACTCAATACTAAATACTAAATACTAAGACTTGAGTACCCTCTGAATCTCATCCAGTTTCATTAATGCTTCAACCGGAGTAAGTGTATTGACCTCCAGATTATTTAGCATATCCCTGATTTTAACAAGTACCGGATCATCAATGGAAAACATTTGAAGCTGGTAGGCTTGCTTCTGTACTTTCTTGAGGCTGTCTTTGATATCCTCCCCCCCTGTCCGTTCCTGTTCAAGTCGTTTTAAAATTTCATTAGCCCTACTGACCAACTTTGGAGGCATTCCGGCCATCTTAGCCACATGAATACCAAAACTATGCTCGCTCCCCCCGGGCACAAGCTTGCGCAGGAAAATGACTTTATTTCCAAGTTCTTTAACTGATACATTAAAATTCTTTATCCTTCTGAAAGAGTTGGTCAGTTCATTCAATTCATGATAATGGGTTGCGAATAAGGTTTTAGCCCTTGCAGATGGATGATTATGAAGATATTCTGCAATCGACCATGCAATGGAAATTCCATCATATGTACTAGTACCTCGACCAATCTCATCCATCAAAATCAGACTTCTGGGTGATAAATTATTTAATATACTAGCAGTTTCATTCATTTCAACCATAAATGTTGACTCACCAGTTGTAATATTATCTGAGGCCCCTACCCTTGTATAAATCTTATCAACAAGTCCGATCTGTGCCTCTTTTGCAGGAACAAAACAGCCCATTTGTGCCATCAGCACAATGAGTCCGGTTTGCCTTAGTAAAGCCGACTTACCAGACATATTCGGACCTGTAATAATGATGATCTGCTGAGTATCACTATCCAAAAAAACATCATTGGTTATATATTCCTCACCTGGGGGTAGATTCTTTTCAATTACAGGATGCCTCCCCCCTTTTATATCAATCACATTACTTTCATCAATCACAGGTTTGATGTAATAATTCTTAATAGCAAGGCCAGCAAAATTTAGCAAAACATCCAACTGAGCCACTAATTGGGCATTCAATTGAATCGGTTTAATAAATTCGGATAATGCAAAAGTTAGCTCATTATACAAGCGGGTTTCTAACACCTGAATCTTTTCTTCAGCACCAAGAATCTGTTCTTCATATTCTTTTAGCTCAGGAGTAATATATCGTTCAGCATTTACCAGGGTTTGTTTCCTAAGCCATTCTGCCGGAACTTTATCTTTATGTGTATGAGTGACTTCCAAATAATAACCGAACACATTATTAAAGGCTACCTTTAAAGAAGGAATACCGGTAATTTCAGCTTCGCGCTTTTGAATTTCCAGCAAATAACCCTTTCCTCCGAAAGCGATCTTCCGCAAACGATCGAGTTCTTCATCCACACCGTCTGATATTACTGAGCCTTTTACAAGCATAACCGGCGCATCAGGATTTAGTTCACGCTCAATTTTATCCCTAATCAAAGTGCATGAATTAAGTTGTTCAGCAATTAGCTTCAAAGGGAAATTTTCAGAATCCTGACATAGCTCCTTTAAATTGGATATGGCAAATAAAGCCCTTTTCAATTGTAATACTTCCCGGGGATTTGCCTTTTGAAGTCCAATTTTTGAAATCAACCTTTCCAGATCACCTATTTGCTTTAATTCATGAACTAATTTTTCACGTAGCTCTTCCTGTTCAATAAGAAACTCAACTATATCTAACCGCTCCCGGATAGGCTTTAACTCCTTTAATGGCATGATAATCCATCGGCGAAGTAAACGGGCACCCATCGGAGAACAAGTTTTATCTAAAACATCTACCAGACTTACGGCATTTTCATTTGCAGAACCTATTAATTCAAGATTCCGGATTGTAAAGCGATCCAGCCACATGTAACGGTCTTCTTCAATTCTTGAAACAGAAGAAATATGTTGCAGATTACGATGTTCTGTTTCGTTCAGGTAATGCAATGCCACACCCGCAGCAGTAATAGCCAATGGATATTTTTCAATTCCAAAACCTTTCAATGACTTTACATCGAAATGTTTCAGCAAAAACTCAGAAGCATAATCCCCACTATAGGCCCAATCGTCGAGGTGATAGGTATAAAAGCGATCTCCAAATGCTTCCACAAAATCACGCTGCCTGCTTTTTTGAAATATCACCTCACTCGGTTTGAAGCTCTGAAGTAGTTTGTCGATATAATCGGCATTACCCTGGGCTACCAGGAATTCGCCAGTTGAGATATCAATAAAGGCAATCCCAAATGAATTCTTTTCAAAATATAGGGATGCGAGATAGTTGTTGGTATTTTGTTGAATGATGTTATCACTATAAGACACACCGGGAGTGATCAACTCAGTTACACCTCGTTTAACTATCGTTTTAGTTGTCTTAGGATCTTCAAGCTGATCACAGATAGCAACTCGCTGACCAGCTCTAACCAGCTTTGGTAAATAAGTTTCCAGAGAATGATGTGGAAATCCTGCAAGTTCAGTATTGGTACCAGAGCCGTTTCCGCGTCTGGTGAGAACTATTCCCAAAATACCCGATGCCTTCACGGCATCCTGACCAAAAGTTTCATAAAAATCACCTACGCGAAACAATAACAATGCACCTGGGTATTTAGCCTTGATTGCATTGTATTGCAGCATTAATGGGGTTTCTTTATGTTCGGTTTTCTTAGACAAGTTCTTTTATTTATTCAGGCCATAAAGTTAATGGATTGCATAGCTTTTGGAAGATTTGTGGAAAACTGGCTAAAGGTGGGGAAATATGAAAAGTAATTTTAATTCACAAATCCAATTAAAAACCATTTTGAATGGCAAACATTAGCTTTCTTATTATTTTACGATGATATTAATTAATTTGCCTTGTGCTTTCATATCCCATTAATCTATACAAAAAAGCCTATTCCGGACTAAGTAAGGAAAGCTGGTACCTCTCATTTGTAATGCTGATTAACCGTAGCGGGACTATGGTTGTACCATTTCTGACCATTTACTGCACACAGAAATTAAATTTCAGTATCGTTGAGGCAGGGTTAATCATGGCAACCTTCGGACTTGGATCAGTGTTTGGTGCATTTTTTGGTGGAAAATTTACAGATAAAATCGGTTTTTATTACCTACAGATTGGAGCGCTTTTAAGTGGGGGTTTGATGTTCTTTGTGATCAGTTTTCTGGAAACATTCTGGAGTCTGGGCATAGGAACATTCTTACTTAGCATGTGCAATGAGAGCTTCAGACCTGCCAATGCAACCGCTGTAGCCTATTATAGTAATGAAAAAACAAGAACCCGTTCCAACTCTTTGAATAGGCTTGCGGTGAATCTTGGGTGGTCATTTGGGGGTGCTTTGGGCGGTTTCTTTGCCTCAGTTAATTATCATTTATTGTTTTATGTCGATGGATTCTCTAACATATTGGCAGCAATTCTACTCATCAATCTTTTACCTGCAGTAAAAAAATCAAAGGCTAAAGAACCTGAAACTTATAAAATACAGGTGCAATCCCCTTATCGGGATAAATTATATCTTGCATTCATTGTCTTAACAATATTATTCTCATCCTGCTTTTTTCAGTTGTTTACACTTCAACCTGTGTTTTTCAAAACAGAATGGAACTTAACTGAACAGTTTATCGGGGGATTAATGGCGATGAACGGACTCATTATTGTTTTCACTGAAATGATCCTGGTAAATAATCTTGAAGGGAAAAGATCACCTCTGTATTTCACAGGTATAGGAGTCGTTATAGCGGCTTTTAGTTATTCCATACTGATATTTTTTCCGGCCTCTGCCTGGCTTGCTGTCATTTCCATAATTATGGTAACCATTGGAGAAATGATTGCTATGCCATTTATGAATACTTTTTGGATGAGCCGATCAAACGATAGAAACAGGGGTGAATATGCCGCTTTGTATACCATAGCATGGTCTCTTGCGCAAATTATAGGGCCGATTTACGGATCATTTCTAATTGAATACGGCGGTTATAAATTATTCTGGTATTTTATTTTTAGTCTTTGTATGATCACTGCAGTCGGATATTTTTACCTCAATTTTTTGAATAGAAAAAGAGAACTAAAAAAGGAATACCATATTGCTTCATCCTAAGAATTAGAGACCTTGTAGCTGGTCTGCCTACTGTACAATTCTCCGGGTCTTAAAATAGTGGAAGGAAACTCCGGAATATTAACTGCATTGGTATGATGTTGGGTTTCAAAACAGAGACCGCAGTAAGATGAATAAGAAGTCCCACCTTTCACACCAGAATTATTTAAATGTTGACCAGTATAAAATTGTACAGTAGGTTCATCCGAAAATACTTCCAGCTTAATACCGCTGCTTTCTGAATAAGCCATTGCCGCCTTTCCCCATTCCCCATATTCTTTGTCTAAAATAAAAGATTGATCATAGCCAATATCTGGATTCCACACATCACTAATCTTTTCTACACTCCTGAAATCATATAAAGTATCCTGTACAGCGAGAATTTCGCCATTTGGCACCATGTCTTTATGCTGTCCCAGATAAAATGAAGCAGGTATTTCCACCAGATGATCTTCAATTGTTCCTGAACCATTCAGATTAAAATATCCGTGATGTGTTAAATTAACCGGTGTAGCTTTATCTGTCGTAGCCTCAGTTTTTATGATTAGTTCATTCGTATCTATAAGTTCAAAAGATATCTGCACACTTAAATTTCCTGGGAAACCTTCCTCTCCATCCTTGCTAAGGTAACTAAGAATTAGAATAGGATCCGGACTACATGAAGCACTCTCAAGCTTCCATACTTTTCTATCAAAACCTTCATAACCTCCATGAAGCTGGTGTGGCGGATGGTTTGAGTTAAGCTGATACTGTTTAGAATCCAATTCAAAAGTTGAATTACTGATTCTGTTTGCATATCTACCTACTATGGCACCTAAATATGAATTCGATTGAATGTACCTCTGATCCAAATAATTTTCCATGTGATCAAAACCCAAAACAATATCTACCAGATTTCCGAAACGATCAGGAACAATAAATGAACGGATTATTAAGCCAAAGTTGCTGATACCAACTTCAACTCCATTCCTGTTTTTTAAAGTAAAAAGATATATATCCTCACCTTGGTGCTGAAATAATACCGGACTCTGGATTAATGACATATCTGATTGTAAAAACCTCTAATTGAACAAGCATTCCAAATCATGAAATTAAGCCAAAATCTTTAATAAATTTGAAAAATAAACATATTCAATTCTAAGAGCCTATTATTAGCTTTATGCGGAAATTAAAAACAGATGAACTCGGCCGTGTAGGTATTGCTGACTTTAAAAAACAGGACAAATTACCCATTATTGTGATATTAGATAATGTTCGAAGCATGCACAATATTGGCTCTGTTTTTAGGACATCCGATGGATTCGCAATTGAAAAAATATACCTATGTGGTATTACTGCACAACCACCTCATCGCGAAATAGAAAAAACTGCGCTTGGAGCAACACAGTCCATTGAATGGGCATATTCAGCAGATATAAGTGAATTAATACCTAAGTTAAGAATAGACGGCTATACAATAATAGCCATTGAACAGGCAAATAATAGTATCCCGCTCAACGACTTTCAACCTGAAACTTCAGCAAAATATGCTCTGATTTTTGGCAATGAAGTAAATGGGGTTAGTGTTGAGGCAATGGAACTTATTGATAACTGTATTGAAATCCCTCAATTTGGAACCAAACATTCTTTTAATATTGTTGTTTCAGCGGGGATTGTATTGTGGGACTTTTTTGCCAAAATAAAACTCAAATCTTAAGGATTATTTTCGACAGGCCAAAATGATCATAGAAGAAATCCAAAATCAAGATATCGATCAACTAAATCTCCTTCAACCTGTTGATTGGGCTGATATCAGACCCTATTTTTATTATTACAGTTCCTCCTCTTTCTGTGAGCCGATAAAAATCAGCGATGAAAAAAGAATTGTGGCAGTAGGTACTTTAATAAAACATCAGGATACTGCATGGCTGGCACACTTAATTGTTCATTCTGAATACAGGAACCAGGGACTCGGGAAATTGCTCAGCAACGCACTTATTAAACGTGCAAATCCTGAGATTTTTAAAACAATATACCTTGATGCAACCGATTTGGGATACCCTGTTTATAAAAAAATAGGATTTGAGGTTGAAATGGATTACATCCATTTCGATGGTAATTTGATTAATTTTAATCTGAAAAATCCAGAGAGAGTTATTCCATTTGAGGAAAAATACAGAAATGAAGTTATGGAACTGGACAAAATTACCTCCGGGGAAAACAGGGAAATTATATTCAGAGATCATTTGAAATCATCACTTCTATACCTCTCCGATGGTCAAGTTAGAGGTGCTTATTTTCCGGGTTTTTTTGACCGGTATATTATGGCTGATCTACCCGAAGCAGGAACTGAACTGATGAAATTACGCATGCAAGTAAAAAATACAAGCAAACTCCCAGTTAAAAATCAGATTGGTATCGATTTCCTGCTTGAAAATAATTATAAAGAGGTCAGAAGATCCAAAAGAATGATCCTGGGCTTAAAACGGGAATGGAAAGCAGAGTACAATTATAACAGAATAAGTGGAGGATTGGGGTAATTAATTGATAGTTGACAGTTGAGAATTTGTTGCCAGTTATCTGTTGTCTGTTATCAGTAAATAATACCAATCATAAAATGCTTGGTATTATTCAATATCCCTCAGTATAAAATTTAAACTGAACCACTATTTTGTCTTGGTTCTTGGTTCTTGATTCTTGGTTCTTTTATCTGTTGCCAGTTATCTGCTATCTGTTATCAGTAAATTATCTTAATTATAAAATACCAGGTAATCGTCAATATCCCCAAGTGAAAATTTCAAATGAACCACTATTTTCTCTTGGTTCTTGGCTCTTGGCTCTTTTATCTGTTGCCAGTTATCTGTTGTCTGTTATCAGTAAATAATACCAATCATAAAATGCTTGGTATTATTCAATATCCCTCAGTATAAAATTTAAACTGAACCACTATTTTGTCTTGGTTCTTGGTTCTTGGCTCTTTTATCTGTTGCCAGTTATCTGTTGTCTGTTATCAGTAAATTATCTTAATTATAAAATGCGTGGTAATTACCAATATCCCTGAGTGAAAATTTCGAATGTATCACTATTTTGTCTTGGTTCTTGGCTCTATCGTATCTCCCATCTCAAATCTCACATCTCACATCTCACATCTCACATCTCACATCTCACATCTCAAATCATGAAGTTACGTATTCATTGATCCTATCCTTACTTGGCAGTGTAGTTGCGCCCATTAAGAACTCATCAACTTTTCTGGCAGCTTCGCGGCCTTCAGAAATTGCCCAAACTACCAGAGATTGCCCTCTACGCATATCACCTGCGGTAAATACTTTAGAAACATTGGTCTGATATAAGCCTTCTTCAGCTTTTACATTTCCTCTTCCATCAAGTTCTAGACCTGCATTTTCTACTAAACCCTGAAACTGTGGGTGGAGAAATCCCATCGCTAAAAGTACGAGCTGACATGGTATTTCCCGTTCAGAACCACCTACTTCATTGAATTTTACAGGACGGCCGAGAGAATCGAGCTCCCAGCTGACATCAGATACAAGAATTGCCCTTAGTTCCCCATTTTCATTACCAAGAAAAGATTTGGTATTGATCCCCCAAAAACGCTCACAACCCTCTTCATGCGAACTGGTAGTTTTGAGAATCATCGGATAGGTTGGCCAAGGCATATTATCTGTACGCACTTCTGGAGGCTGAACCATTAATTCAAACTGCTTTACTGTATTTGCATGCTGCCTATTGGAGGTTCCAACACAGTCCGAGCCTGTATCACCACCACCTATAACTACAACATCCTTATCAGTTGCAATTAAACGCTCACCCTTGAATGATATATTACCAACGGTTTTGTTTTGTTGTTTAAGAAAATCCATTGCAAAATGTATCCCTTTTAAATCACGGCCAGGGATATTCAAGTTACGCGGGATTGTTGATCCTCCGGCTGCAACCACTGCATCATGCTGGTCAATAAAGGACTTCATATCGCCATTTTTACCAACCTCAACATTACAAACGAATTTCACACCCTCCTGCTCCATTAATTCCAGTCGGCGGTCTATTACAGATTTTTCCAATTTAAAATCAGGTATCCCATATCGCAGAAGTCCTCCAGGACGATCATCACGTTCATAAACCGTAACCGTATGACCTGCTTTATTAAGTTGAGCAGCAGCAGCCAATCCTGCAGGACCCGAACCAATAACAGCAACATTTTTGCCTGTTCGTAATATAGGTTTATTAGGCTTTACATAACCCTTAGAATAGGCAATCTCAATGATGTGTTTTTCTATCTCTTCAATGGCTACTGGCGGTTTATTGATACCCAACACGCAGGCGGACTCACATGGTGCCGGACAAATACGACCGGTGAACTCCGGGAAATTATTGGTTGAATTAAGAATGAAATATGCTTCTTCCCAATTACCCTGATAAACCGCGTCATTAAACTCCGGAATAACATTTCCTAGCGGACATCCTGAATGGCAGAAAGGCACTCCACAATTCATACATCTTGCTGCCTGCTCATTCAGTTTTTCAGCCGGATATTCCTGAACAAATTCATTGTAATTTTCCAAACGTTTTGCAGGAGCAATTTTCTTAGGAAGCTCCCTGTCAAACTCTTTAAATCCTGTTACTTTTCCCATTATCCTGCAGATTGCTGTAATTCTTTTTGTAATAATACCTTTTTGTACTCCTTTGGAAATACTTTGATAAATGATGAAGATTGTTGCGCCCAATCGTCAATGATATATTTGGCTACCTGACTTTGGGTAAGTTGCACGTGTCTTCTTAAAAGATTCAAAATTTCTTCTTCATCCTTTGGAGATAATGGATCAAGGTCAACCATTTCTGTATTACAATTTTCCACAAAAGAATTGTCTGTATCGTAAACCCAGGCTATTCCGCCACTCATTCCTGCGGCAAAATTCCGACCTGTCTTCCCTAAAATAAGGGCTCTACCACCAGTCATGTATTCACAACCATGATCACCAACACCCTCTACAACTGCAATAGCTCCAGAGTTCCTGACAGCAAAACGTTCACCTGCTTGCCCTCTGACGAACAAATCACCTGATGTTGCTCCATATAATGCTACGTTTCCAATAATGATATTCTCCTGAGATAATACCTTACTTTTCTTAGAAGGATAAATAACCAACTGGGCTCCTGAAAGTCCCTTGCCAACATAATCATTTGCTTCACCACACAGTTCAAAAGAAATTCCCCTGGTACAGAAAGCTCCGAAACTTTGTCCGGCAGACCCAGTAAATGTGTAGTTTATGGTATTCTGTGGGAGTCCGGCCGATTGATATTTCTTAGTAATCTCATTAGAAAGAATAGTACCCGTTGTCCGGTCAGTGTTCTTTATATTGAAGGAAGCAAATACAGGTTCTTTGGATTCAATAGCCTTGGCAGCATTTTTAACCAGTTCCCAGTCAATTACACCATCCAGATTATGATCCTGTTTTTCGCTATTATAAAGTGTCATTCCTGATGGATTATCCATAGGATATAAAATACC
>JBIIRT010000170.1:0-5105 GCA_044341405.1 Daejeonella sp.
AAAATGGCTGGCTGGAAATTTATGAACTATGGCTTTGCCGGCACGGAAAACTCATCGGGCGATTATAATACCCTCTCTTCCAATATGTATCAACATTTACTGGATCAGGCTAAAATTAAAAATGGGGTCTATGCTCTGGAGGTAGGTTCAGGCCGAGGAGGAGGATGTGAATTTTTGCTCAAATACGATCCTGAATCAGTTATTGGCATTGATTTTTCAAAAAATGCCACAGAATTCTGCAAAAAAAATTACAGGGATATACGGCTCAAGTTTATAACCGGGAACGCAGAGAAATTACCTTTTGATGATAACAGCTTTGATCTTATCATTAACGTTGAATCATCGCACTGTTATGGCAGCAGGGCAGATTTTTTTAAAGAAGTAGCACGCACGCTCAAGCCATCAGGTTTTTTTCTGTATTCTGATTTTATGAGCCGCATTCATTACCCCAAACGTCCGTTACAGTTAGAAGCATGCGGACTCAAAATTTTATCAGAACAGGAAATCACACCTCAAGTACTT
This sequence comes from Daejeonella sp., assembly GCA_044341405.1. Taxonomy (GTDB): domain Bacteria; phylum Bacteroidota; class Bacteroidia; order Sphingobacteriales; family Sphingobacteriaceae; genus Daejeonella. Next base: position 523 of record JBIIRT010000170.1, read on the forward strand.
AAAAGCATGGATTTAAGTCGGCCTTATAAAGAGGATCTGCTTAGAAAAATGGTACTTAAACCCTTTCGCAAATCCATTGCCGACTTTGTCGGTCTTCCAGGCTCGAATATCTACAACAAATTTGCAAATGGAGAAGTCATTTACTTTTCCTTTGTCTGCAGCAAGGCAAATTAAAATTACATGCCCCAGTGTATTCTATTTCTGAATGTTTCAGGAAGTGGATTACGCTCAAATAAACAAGCATTCCATAAATTTGATGATCATCGCCAGAACTCCTGATCTTGTCTTAGTCCGCGTGCCCCATAGATCACAGCAGGACTTCCCACTTCCAGAGCTCCTAAATCCGGCGCCTTTAGTCTGAAGTTGTCATTTATGTTAGGAATAATCACACCGGCATCTACGGCTTTCCCATTGGGATTAAGTTTGAAGTTAAGATCTACTCCAAAATAAACCGGACTAGGTTTGTCGGATGTAGCTGCCTGAATCGGAATCTTCAGGCTTTCAAAAACATCATAGTCAATAGTTATACCATGAGCTTCAAGACCACTTGCCTGATTTAGGCTATTTAATGTCTTAAATCCTAAACGCTCTCCTTTGGGCGATAACCAAACATATTGATTTTCAGGACTTGCAACACCACGATTTGGGCGATACCCATTATAATCTGCTACAGAATAGGGAGTTGTGTAAGGAAATGCAGCAACAATTGTTGGACCATCTGAGCCAAGAAATAAATTATTCCGGTAGTTCGAATTTGGATGTCCACCTCCGGAGTTATTCTCTGCAATAAAGGTATTATGATAAGCGATAAGACCCGGAACCCCACCGTGAATCTTGAGCGCACCTCCCTGCCCAATATTATACATTACATTTCTGATGTAATAGGCAGGTCCACCAAATACAGGCTGCGCACTTATTCCACTCTCGGCTGCATTTATTCCCCGATTTCTCATGACACGAATATTGTGAACCCCACCATCTGCCTCAATAAAGTCATCCACCAATAGGTGTAAATCATTGTTATAAATATCGATCGAAACTGCTTTTAAATCCTGCTCTTTCTCGGGGGTGCCATAGGTTGATACACCAATTGCATCATGAAAGAAGGCAATAGAATTATTGGCAATTACATGCCCGGGTCCATAAATCATGATCCCATAGTAAGAATCCATCAGATGTGTTCCGTAAGGAATCAGACCTTCACGGTGAGCGGCCCAACCATACATCCTATAACGATCATCGCGGCCAATAATGACATTATCCTGAATAAGAAAATTCTTTGAACCGGCAAATTCTGTCCGGATCCCTTCACCCACATCCTCGAAACGACAATTGCGTATGGTCAGGTCACTGGCACCTGCCAAATGCTTACGACCCGCATCAAAAACACGTCCTACATTCCTGAAAGTTAGTCCCTGAAAAATATGATGTTCGGTTGCCATGACATTAAACAGGTTAGCGGCTCCCGCCCCATCAAAGATAACCTCACCATCCCCCGCTGCCTCAATTACAATTGGGCGCTCTGCAGTCCCTTTTGCAGTGAAAAAATAAGTCCCGTCGAAAGGAATATTATTCCAATCCGGATAATTGAGAAGAACTCCCTGATAGAGTCCGCCATGGATCTTAATAATATCTCCGGGTTGAACTTTATCCTCACTGACCACATACCAGTCACCCTTGGTTTCTTTTGAACCGTTATAGGCAGAAACTAAACCGGGGTAATTCGGCTCCAATTTCTCACCAGTATAATATTGAGAATAAACATGTCTTACTCTTCCTCCGCTAGCGGCCTTAGGCTCAGCGCGTGTAGAAACATTAACTATCTGAACAGCTTCCCCTTCAACCCCATCAGGGTCTTCCAATGTAAATCGGGCCTCATATTTAGTATTGTTAGTAAGATCCAAAATACTTCCTGCGAACATGTGAGGGGTGGTATAATCAATACCTGCCCTTGTAATATGTTCGCCCCCAATCCTGAGTAGAGGCATTCCCTTTTTCCATTCTTTAGCGGATGCTGCCATCCGATACTCAACCTTTACTGTGGCATTACGGTTTTTATCGCCCTCTATATACCATTCGAATCCCAAGTTTTCTAGTGTTGGTGGTTCAACAATAAATTTTCCACCTTTAACCTTATCCTGAGCTTTTGAAAGATCAGGATAAAGAAAAATCAGAATAAAAAAACTCCCAATCAGAATTTGAAAAACACTTGCAGGAAGGTTGTATGTTTTTCTCAAGCCCTTCTTTTGAATATTACAGTTTTGCATTTTGAATAAATTAAATAAATTAATACCAATAGTATAGAAATTAAAATTAAGTGTTAAAGTAGTCAAAAATTAATATTAGAACCTTCCTCACAATCCTTCTGCTCCTACTGCAGCAATCTGCACCAGATTTTTCGAAGTTAAATCTCTGTAACAATCTGTGAGATCAAAATGCTTCAATATTCCCGGTACCAGGCTTGATAAAGGCCAGTTGAACTCCGCATTTTCAGCAATCTCGGAATAGCTTTTCAAGGCGTGTTTGAGGGTCACCTGAGTAACCTTATTTGAGAGTACTCCAGCAAATGTTGCTGGAATAGTTCCCCAACCTTTTGCAACCAGATGAATCTCTTCATGTCCGGCGGATCTCAGCCAGTCTATGATTCGCAAGAGATCAAATGTTTTTTGTCCGGTATAAGTAGAGTTCAGCATAATGCTATGTGCCGAATAAAAATAATCATTTCCATATGCGCCGAAGAAATCATCCGCACAGGTATTGGGTTTCGACTCTCCAACGCCTCTCACATCACATGCATATACAGCAGATTCAGGCTCAGCAGAGATCAGATCTTTGATCAATGATTCTTTCCTCAATTCCTCATCAGCTGAAAGATGGGAAACATATAATATGGCGCGTTTAACCCCTGCAGGCGGTCGTGATAATAACTCAGTATCCGACAAGCGATAAACAGGTATTGTGATACCGGTTTCAGTTTCAACTGCATAACAGGCGGAGAATTTTTTAGGGAATAGTCTGCCAGCCAGAGGTCTTAAAATACGATATTCAGGAATACCGGAAACCTGTGGTAATTTAAGTACATTTTTAATCTTCATTTTCAGATCATCCCCGGCAGGTGTTCCCCTATTAGATTTATGATTTTGAGAATATTCCCTTGTATAGCTCGTCAAAGTGCGGGGATTAGTTTCTCCTACCTGCCCATTAGGAGTGCAGGATAATAATTCAATTTCCTCCAGACTAAGTGCAGGTTCCGATTTGGCATCTGAAATCCTGGTCACATTATTAAACCAAGAATACATTGCCTCCCGGTTATGTTTGGAAAAACCATGATATTCAGGCCCGGCAAAAAACTGAATATTCTGTTCAGCACCAAGCAATTTATAGATTTTTTTAAGCTCCTTTACAGCATGATCTGTTCCTCGGACATCAAAGAAATCCTTTTCTTGACCCATTAAAATAACCGGTTTTGGAGCCATCGCAGCAATAAAATCAAGATGATCGAGTCCGAGGCTGATTGCACCTGGTGGACATTGCTCGATATCTGCTGGAAGCTCATTCTTCAGATTGGTTTCAAACCCAACCACGAAACAGCTTGGAGCGGCCATCGTCAGACGTGATTCAACCCCGCAAAACCAGGTAGCCTGCGTACCTCCACCTGAATTTCCGGTTACCCCAATATGTTTAGGATCAACTTCCGGTCTGCTTAACAAATAATCCATACAGCGTATACAATCCCAGGTAAACCAGGAACTTAAATGCTCTCCATTGAGCAGCATTTGCTTACCGGTATAATTATGCTCTGGTACGCCAATTCCATGTAGCGGTTTTAAATCCTTACTCAGCATTTGAACCCGCTCTCCTTGTCCGATAGGGTCGAAGATCAACACGATATAGCCCTGACGCGCAAGTCCCTGGGCAAACGACTGATAGATTGGGGTGGCTTTCGCAGGATCCCCATGTCCGCAAGTGCCGATTACTGCAGGTAAAGGTCTGTTTTTACCCTTCGGCAGGTATAGATTGGCTGTCACAGGAAAACCGGGACGGCTATCGAAAATTACTTTTTCAATTTTATAGGTATCCCGTTCAATTGTTCCGGTTATGCGAGCGTTCAAAGGCGTCTTCTCTGGCCATGGTCCAAAACATTGAGCAATTTTAGCACGCACATCCTTCACATAAGCTTCTGCATCCTGTTTAGTTTTCAGGGACGCACGGCGTTTGCGGGATTTATCAAGGGATTCGCCAACGCGAACTAAAAAATAATCCTGCATCATTCTTGGGAAGCGGTTATATGCCTGCAGTTCTGTAGACTGTACTGTTTCGCCCAAAGAATGGTCTTCAGTGGCAATAGCAGGTATAATACCAAGTCCGGTTAAGCCTAATCCGGTAATACCGGTGATTTTAAGAAAATCTCTGCGATTATTTTTCATTAGTTTATTTTTCATTCATTAGTACCGCATAGGCGGAGTATTCCAGTCGGTAGAACGGCGACTTTACTTTTTAAATTACTCATCATTAGAATAATTTTAAATGAATTTACAAGTTTGATTCTTAAAAATAACACCAAATAATTTTAGATATCTTAA
>JBIIRT010000054.1:0-17940 GCA_044341405.1 Daejeonella sp.
AGCATAATTGGCGGATGGGCATCATCTGCCCTAATTAAGCGTGGATGGTCTGTAAACAAAAGTCGTAAAACTACCATGTTTATATCTGCTTTGTGTGTTATACCGGTTTATTATGCTGCACAAACCACAGAATTATGGCTTGCTGTAGGCTTGATAGGTCTAGCTTTAGCGGCTCATTCTGCCTGGTCTGCAAACTTGTTTACCCTCACAACCGATATGTTTCCAAGGCAGGTGGTGGGTTCTGTTGTTGGCATAGGGAGTATGCTTGGTGCAGTAGGTGGTCTGTTCGGTGCAACAATTGGAGGCTTTTTGTTGCAAACTACCGGAAGTTATGTGTCACTTTTTATTTTCGCTGGCTGTGCTTACCTGATTGCTTTTATTGGAATACAACTGCTTTCACCGAAATTAAAATCGATAACACTAGAAAAAATTATTTAATATTTTATGGAATAATTCTGCCCATTTACCCGGAAATCAAAAAATCAATCTAAATTTATTTCAATCTATTCTTATGATAAAACCTAACTTCGATGCCATTAAATACTTGCTGTTAATTAATGTTATGATTCTTTTTGGTACGTCCTGTGCAGACAAAGTTGAAAAAGTAAAGGAACCTGAAATTCGTTTGATTACTCTGGATCCCGGACATTTTCACTCTGCTTTAATACAGAAGTCAATGTATCCCGAAATAGACTCAGTGGTTCATGTTTATGCGCCTTACGGAGATGAGGTTAAAGCTCATCTTAATCTAATCAGTTCTTATAATAAAAGGGCAGAAGAGCCAACAAAATGGAATCAAAAGGTATATACTGATGATGATTACCTGCAAAAAATGTTTCAGGAAAAGGCAGGAAATGTGGTTGTTATCGCTGGAAACAATAAGTTTAAGACAAATTATATCAAGCAATCAATTGATTCGGGTTTAAATGTGCTTGCTGATAAACCAATGGCAATTGATACTGAGGGCTTTAATACTTTAGTTCAGGCATTTAAGTCGGCAGAAAAAAATAAAGTCTTACTCTATGATATTATGACTGAGCGTTATGAGATCAATAGTATCCTTCAAAAGGAGTTCGCACATCTTCCGGCTTTTGGAGAACTTGATAAAGGCAGTCCGGAAAATCCATCTGTTACAAAAATTAGTGTTCATTATTTCTTTAAAAATGTTTCAGGGAAACCCCTTGTCAGACCAGCCTGGTTTTTCGACGTTAAACAACAGGGTGAAGGAATCACCGATATTACTACCCATCTAGTTGATTTGGTTCAATGGGAATGTTTCCCTGAACAGATACTAGACTATAAAAAGGATATTGAGATTGTTTCGGCCAAAAGGTGGAGTACTAAATTAACCGCTCAGCAATTTGAAAAGGTAACCCTAAAGAAAGAATTCCCGGAATACTTGAAAGCTGACGTAAAAGGTGGCGTATTGAATCCATATTCTAATGGAGAGATTAACTACAAATTGAAAGGTATCCATGCAAAAGTTTCTGTTACCTGGGATTTTCAGGCACCTGAAGGAACAGGAGATACCCATTTCTCGGTAATGCGTGGAACGAAGGCAAGTGTGGTAATTAAGCAGGGTAAAGAGCAGAATTTTAAACCGGTATTATACATTGAACCTGCTGCAGGTACTGATATGGAGGCGTTTAACAGCGCGATCATGGATGATTTGAAGCAGATTAACAAAAAATATCCGGGAGTTGAATTAAAGAAAAACTCAATGGGCTGGGAGGTTATAATTCCAGACAAATATAAAGTTGGACACGAAGATCATTTTGCACAGGTTGCAAAAGCGTACTTTCAGTATTTGAGAGATGGTAAATTACCGGCCTGGGAAGTGCCGAATATGCTTGCAAAATACTACACTACAACCAAAGCGCGGGAAGCAGCATTAGCCAAATAACGTGAGTTCGAAATAAAATCTTGCTGGGCTAAGTTTAGACTGTAGTTTTTCTCTTCTTTAAGAAAGCAGGGGCTGTTTCTTTTCGCACCGTGTTATGCATTTAATTTTACTGAAAATTTAATTTTATCATGAGATTCTTATTGCAAAAAAGATAGAGTTGCCACTCGGCTTTATTTTATAGGACCTATGGTTCTATTACCGGACTGGCCGTCCCGATGAAAAACAGCTCAAGGTGAAATAAACCTTGCCGAAGGAAGTATCTTCCGGCTATTGGTAATTTGATTCAGAACGTGATTTCTTGCCGGAAATACTCCGTAGGAAAGGACTGAACTAAGCTATAAAACACAGGTATTGGTTTCAAAAATTAAATAATACGAACCTAGAGCATCATGAGATCAATTTAAATGGCATTTTTAATCTACCTTATATTGAACTAAGCTTAAGGAATAATTGAGGGGGGCGTTAAAAGCCCCCTTTTTTTATAATAGGTCATAGTCAGAATAATCATGCGGTTATATGTTTTCATACCATCAGGTTGCTTATTGGCCTTCAGGTAATTATCGTAAAAGATGTTGCTGAATCTTCTGGTGATACCTTTGTATTCTTCCCAATAAGCTCTTTCATTTTTTAAATCAGTCCGAAAGGGCTCAGAAATCCGGCTTTTGAGACTTTGAAAAACTACCGTATCCAACCTTCCGGTTTCAAACATAAACTCCTGGGCAGCTAGATAATAGGCCGAATATCTGAGCATTGGGTTTTCTGATTCACTTGCGCTTATAAAGCCGATAAAATTAGCCTCATCTTCGGCACCATAGCCCATCGAATGCGCGGTTTCATGACAGGCAACAAATGGCTTCAAATATATTGGCATTCCCGAATTGATCTGGGCTTCACCGGTAAATGGATTAAAGTATCCTGCAGTCCCGAAATAGTTCATTAAACTGCCAATCAGAGAGTTCTTTATTTTTGGAATTGGATAAATAGCTGCATCATAAGGCGGATGAAGTTTTTTTATCGCTTTGGCAGATTCCAGGTACAGTTCTTGGTCAGTTTGAGGCCATTGTTCCGGGTTGATTTTTGAACGGGTAGAATTAGCAGAGTCAATAAGAATTCCGGTCATTTTATAAAGGTCTTCTTTAGAGTACTCATATCCATTCAATTTCAATCTTTCTGCTGCCGGCTGCCGGAAATAATTTAGACCCCAAAACAGATAGAAAATCAATACGAGTACCTCCAGGCAGATAATCATGTTGAGTACAATTTTTGCTCCGTCCATTAGTCTTTTTTGAAAGAAAAAGGTTTTTAGGAACTTAAAAGTTGAAATTAAAATGGCGATGCTCAACAGGAGATACAAAAGATCACCAAAACTGAACGGGATAGTATTGAATATAAATTGAAGTCGGGTGCGAACACCCGGATAGAATCCGGTAGAATAGTATTTTTCAACTAGTTCAGGCTGCGATTGTTGCCAGAAAATGAATACAATAACGACTAGAAAAACTAGACTGATGAATAATTTTAGCTTTAAAATCCTATTTGAAATTTTCTGAATCATTTTATAAATATGAAAATTGAGTCGCTTTATAGCTTGTTGTTTCAAACGATCATGGGATCATAGCTCAATAAATATTAACTTTGGGAATTATTTTAATAAGACCCGATTTACTCATAAAACCCTCTATATATGCTTATTATTAACAATTATACAGAATTTGAATCTTATCTTGGTCAAGAACTTGGTGTTTCTGACTGGCATGTTATTACTCAGGATCAGATTGGAAAATTCGCAGATGCTACCTTGGATCATCAGTGGATACATATTGATGCTGAGCGGGCTTCTACTGAGGGTCCTTTTAATGCAACAATTGCTCATGGTTATCTCACCTTATCACTGATTCCATACTTATGGAAGCAGATTACCGATATTAAAAACCTGAAAATGGAGATCAATTATGGCATTGAAAATCTCAGATTTGGGCAGGCAGTTATTGTGAATTCTGAAGTCAGACTGCGGGCAAAATTAGCTTCAATAGCTAATCTCAGAGGTGTAACAAAGGCTGTTCTGGAAGTTGAACTTGAGATCAATGGACAGAAAAAACCAGCTTTTAAAGGCGATGTAGTATTCCTTTACCATTTTACAGACTAATTCCATTTTCGGTAAACGATTCTTAAATCACTGAATAATGACTATGTTCGTCGCCTAATACTCTCAATAGGAAAATATGTCCGGATCCCGTAAAGCTGCCGTAAGTTTCATTTTTATTACCCTTTTGCTGGATGTCATCGGACTTGGTTTGATTATCCCTGTGTTCCCGCAATTAATAGAGGAATTGATTCAGGGTAATATAAGTGAAGCTTCACAATGGGCTGGCTTGTTGACTTTTGCTTATGCAATCATGCAGTTTATCTGTGCTCCTATCATTGGTAATTTAAGTGATAAGTATGGAAGAAGGCCGGTCTTGTTATTTTCATTATTGGGCTTTGGGATTGACTATATTTTTCTCTCATTGGCCCCTACTATTTGGTGGCTATTTTTAGGAAGACTTATTGCCGGTCTTTTTGGCGCTAGTTTCACTACTGCTACTGCTTATATTGCAGATATCAGTACCTCTGAAAACCGATCCAAAAATTTTGGTATGATTGGGGCAGCATTCGGATTGGGATTTATTATTGGTCCTGGTTTAGGCGGACTTTTAGGTGAGTTTGGACCAAGAGTTCCTTTTATGGCCGCAGCTGTTCTGACCTTACTGAATTTAATCTATGGTTATTTTGTTCTCCCTGAATCACTGGCAAAAGAACATCGCAGACCCTTTGAATGGAAACGTGCCAATCCAATGGGTTCTCTTTTACAACTGAAAAAGTACAAAGGTGTAGGGGGATTAATTGTTTCTCTTATTTTTTTATATATCGCGAGTCATGCGGTTCAAAGTACATGGACTTTTTTCAATATTGAAAAATTTCAATGGAGTAATACGCTGATGGGAATCTCATTAACTGTTATTGGGTTACTTATTGCAATAGTACAGGGTGGCCTAATCAGGTATATTAATCCCAAACTGGGTGATGAGAGAAGTATCTATGTTGGTTTAGGATTATACTCCTTGGGTCTATTTCTGTTTTCTTTCGCAACCGATGGCTGGATGATGTTTATCTTTTTGATTCCTTATTGTTTGGGCGGTATTGCCGGACCAGCAATACAATCAATTATTTCAGGCAATGTTCCCAAAAATGAACAGGGTGAATTGCAAGGCGCTTTAACCAGTTTAATGAGCGCGACTTCTATTGTAGGTCCTTTACTTATGACCAATCTTTTTGCCTGGTTCACAAGACCTGAAGGGGATATAAAATTTGCCGGTGCTCCTTTCTTTGCCGGTGCCATACTGATGCTGATCAGTGCCGTAGTTGCGATGAGAAGCATGAAAAAGGAGGCATTCCTGAATAGAAAAACTACCGATAACGAAGAACCGGTAAGTCCGGGTCATTAAATACTTTTAATAAGTAACCGATTAGTTTTTAGGCGGCGGACTAATCATAATGTGTGCTCTATGTGTTCCCGGATCCATCAGCCAGGGCATACCTGGAGCATCTGGTTTTAAGGGTAAGCCGGTACTTGCTGCTGTAGCGTAAGGGGTGTAGATGACATACCTCAAGTAACCATCTTTAACAGAACCTGTTTCAGGATTATAGTTCTCAGCCTTTGCGGTATAAACAAATAAGCTTGCAGGTTGTTTTGGCATAGGAAACCATCCGCTTTTTGCCTCCTGATCACGTATATCACTCACTTCTTTTGGAGTTTTACCTTCAGCTTTTAAATCACGTCCTCTTTTCATAAAGGGTTCCAGGTCTTGATGATAACAGGCCACACTCAGACCTGGAATTTTTGGATCATCCGCCAAACAGATCATTTCATTGGTCCCTTTTCTAAGTAAAATGAACGCTCCCTTTTCAGAATAGCCATAAACACTGGAAGCTCCGCGCTTGTCTGCAGGGGCTGCCAACTCAGCTGTTTGTATTTGAATCGCAGTAGCAGGAATAGTTTGTTGTGCTCTTGTAGAGAGCCCAAGGCTTAAAAGAAAAATAGACAATAGCGTTCTTTTCATTTCAATGGAAATTAGGTTTACCTATTAATATTAACTCTTTATTTCGAAAATAGCAAAATTTGAAGCGTTATAGCTTAAGTGATTTCTTTCGGGACAAGTTTTATCTCGTGGTCAGAGATTAAAATCAGCCGTTCCTTATAGAGACTTCCAATCGCTTTTTTGAATGCCTTTTTACTAATCTTTAAACGGTTATAAATATCTTCAGGCGAACTTTTATCTCCCAGAAGAATTGATCCATTATTATGCTGAAGATCAGCCATTAGGCTGTCTTTCAGATCAAGGATATGTTTGAAGCCGATCACCTGCAGACTTAGATCAATCTTATTCCCTTCACGGATTTTTTTTATAAATCCACGTTTCTGATCTCCGGGTTTCAGATCTTCAAAAACCTCATTTCTGTACAAAAGACCCATGTACCTCTGATTAATTACGGCACTGAATCCAAGGTCACTTTCATCTGTAATCAATAGTCTGACCTCATCGCCCTCTTCAAAATCATGCTCATCCTGATTGATAAAATCATTCAGGTATGAGGAGGCTGTAATTCGTTCAGTTTTCTCATCATTGTACAAGAAAACAACATATTTTTGTCCGATTTTCATCGGGCGCTTTTGTTCATTGCCGGGTATAAACACATCCTTGCCTATACCCATATCCATGAAAGCACCATTTTCATTTTCGTCAACAACTTCTAGAAAAGCAAATTCATCAACCTGCGCAATCGGAGTTTCTGTTGTTGCCATTAACCTGCCATCGCTATGGATATAGACAAAAACATGAAGATTGTCGCCAATTTCTGCGCCTTCAGGAGCATGAACATAGGGCAACAGCACTTCTTTCTCCCCTTCAGTCAGAATGAGACCATTCTCAGTCTTTTTTATAAACCTAAGCTCATTGAATTTGCCAATCTCTACCATTTTTGGAGTTAAATATTTGTCAAAGATACTAAACTGTTATTATTGAATTGCTTGATAGAAAGCGCTGTAATCAAATGGATTCCTGAGTAGGCAATTTAAATCGTAATATTGCATATTTAGGGATTAAACATATCTAATAATTATCATTGCAATTAGCATATTTTAAGGTTTAAAATTTCAGGATTTGGCAACAAAGATATTTTTAATAACTCCACCCTTTACACAGTTGAATACGCCTTACCCTGCTACGGCATATCTGAAGGGCTTCCTCAACACGAAAAATATTTCTTCATACCAGGCTGATCTTGGGATTGAAGTTATTTTGAAGTTATTTTCAAGTTCAGGATTGGAAGACATATTCAATCAGATTATTATTAATAAATCTGTTTCAGAAAATTCAAAGAGAATAATTGCTCTCAAAACCCATTATATCAATACTATTGATGCGGTTATTTCCTTTTTACAGGGACATAACCCTACACTTTCACACCTGATTTGTCAGGAAGATTTTCTGCCCCAAGCATCACGGTTTAATCAAATGGATGAACTCGACTGGGCATTCGGTACTATGGGTACCCAAGATAAAGCAAAACATCTGGCAACCTTATACCTTGAAGACATTTCTGATCTGATAGTTGAGTGCATAGATTCCCATTTTGGTTTCAGCAGATATGCAGAGCGCTTGGGACGATCTGCATCCAGTTTCGATGAGTTATATGGGGCCTTACAGCTTGATCTTACTTATATTGACAGAATCCTTTTGGATACTCTGGATGAGAGATTAAAAGCCCTTGACCCTGAACTGGTATCGCTCTCAGTTCCATTTCCAGGTAATCTTTATTCGGCTTTTCGTATCGCGCAATGGATTAAATCTCACTATCCTAAGGTTAAGATCGCAATGGGTGGTGGGTTCCCCAATACTGAATTGCGTTCTGTTTCTGATGTAAGGGTATTCGAATTCCTCGATTTTATTTGTCTGGATGATGGAGAGGCACCTGTGGAGCATCTTTGTGAATATTTGGACGGTAAGCGTATTCTGAATGATCTGAAACGGACTTTTGCAATGGTTGATTCCCAGCTTAAGTATTGTAATGGCAGTATTTCTCCGGATTACAAGCAGTTCGATGTGGGTACACCTGATTATAGTGATCTGCAGCTTGATAAATACATCTCTGTTATTGAGGTGGTCAATCCGATGCACCGAATGTGGAGCGACGGACGATGGAATAAATTGACTATGGCTCATGGCTGCTATTGGGGTAAATGTACATTTTGTGATATTTCACTCGATTACATTAAAGTTTATGAGCCTGTTGCTGCCGGTTTGCTTTGCGACAGAATGGAGGAAATGATTGCGCAAACTGGTGAAAGGGGATTTCACTTTGTGGATGAGGCCGCACCACCGGCTTTGATGCGATCACTTGCTTTGGAGATTATCAGACGAAAATTGACTGTAACCTGGTGGACAAACATTCGCTTTGAGAAGAGTTTTACTAGGGATCTTTGTTTGCTGTTAAAAGCATCAGGTTGTATTGCAATTTCCGGCGGACTCGAAGTAGCTTCTGATCGTTTGCTGGAGCTTATTCAAAAAGGAGTGACTGTTGAGCAGGTAGCCCGGGTTTGTCATAATTTTACCGAAGCTGGGATCATGGTTCATGCTTATCTGATGTATGGTTTTCCTACTCAAACTTCACAGGAGACTATCGATTCGTTGGAGATGGTCAGACAAATGTTTGAGGCCGGAGTTCTTCAATCAGCATTCTGGCATCAGTTTGCAATGACAGCTCATAGTCCGGTTGGTATGTATCCCGAAAAGTTTAAAGTTGAAAAAGCCTGTAGCACAAGTGGTAGTTTTGCAAATAATGACATTGTTCACCTAGATAAAACAGGAACTGATCATGAACTGTTTAGCTATGGTTTAAAGAAATCCCTATATAATTATATGCATGGAATTTGTTTTGATTATCCTTTACAGGAATGGTTTGAACATAAAGTGCCAAAGACTAAGGTTGATCCTAGTCATATTGAACATGCTCTGATTAAGGATGATTCTTACATAATCAATCCTGATGCAAAAATTGTATGGTTAGGAAACACTCCAGAGATGAATAGTCTCATAAAAAGTAAAAAGGGCAGGCAGTGGGAAGTAACAGAATTCAAATTCTATGATAAGAAAGGTGCTTTCAGTATACAGATAGCAAAGGAGCAAGCCGAATGGCTCATCCAATTTCTTCAAACAATAAGTCCGCATAGTAAACAGTTAATTAATTTCCGTGAGGCAAAGGAAGACTACGAGCGACTTATAGGAGAGGATTTTGAACCCTTTTGGTATGGAAAGGCAATAAACACATTAAGACAAAACGGTTTGCTGGTATTATAAATACGCTGTTCGACATGTTCCGCAGGGCATGTCGAACTAAAGATAGTGCGGGTTTGAAACCCGCCAATATTTGAATGTTTATTGCCAGTAGACTTCAAATATAAACCGGTAACTAATTAGATCAACACAATAGCATATAGTCCATCTATATTGTTTCCATATTCGATTTATGGGATTAAGCTATACAATTAAAAATCAACATGCCCCACACTTTATAACATGTACAGTACATCAATGGGTTGATGTTTTTACAAGAGCTGAATATGTTAATATTTTACTTGATAGTATTCGCCATTGTCAGAAACATAAGGGCTTAGAGGTTCACTCATGGGTGATAATGAGTAACCATTTTCATATGATTTTAAGTAGTAAGAAATCTAAATTGAGTGACATTATCAGAGATCTTAAGAAGTTTACATCAAAAATAATTTATGAAGCCATTGAGCAAAACCCAGCGGAGAGCCGCAAAAGATGGATGTTATGGTTGCTGAACTTAAATGGCAATATATGGTTTTGGGAAGAGGGCTATCATGGCGAGGAAATTTACTCGCAGGATTTCTTTATTGTCAAATTAAGATACATTCATCTAAATCCTGTTCGTGCATTTTTGGTCGAAAAAGAAGAGGAATATTTGTACAGTAGTTGTGGTGATTATTATGGAACTAGAAAGGGCTTGCTGGATTTGGTTTTTCTGTGATTTAGTGCATTAGAAATCCACCATTATCTGAGCATTCGACATGCCCTGCGGAACATGTCGAACAGCGTTTTGGTTTTTCTACAATTTAGAGGATTAGAAATCCACCTCTATCAGAGTATTCGACATGCCCTGCGGAGCATGTCGAACAGCGTAGATTTTTTAATTAACTCCACCTTTCCGAGTTGGGCTGCGTTGCACAGGCCAAGACATTTGCTGGCCTGTTCTTGGACTTAGAGGAAGAATACTTTTTTCACGGGATGCAGGAGTAGGGTCTTCACTGGCTTTATAGGCCATAATTGCTGTCAGAATTGCATTTTTTTGAACATCATCAAAAACAATTTTATCATAGGTATCCCGGTTGGTATGCCAGGTGTAAGTGCCATAAGCCCAGCTTAATGAGCTCAGTGAAAATGCCGGAACACCTGCCGCTACAAAAGACGCATAATCAGATCCTCCACCACCAGGATTACCCGGGAAGGTTGTTTTAATTTCTGACCTAATTTCATCTGGTACTGCCTGTAACCATTTGCCCAAATAACTATAGGCATGTAAAAATCCCTGACCAGAGAGATCAACAACCCTGCCTGTTCCGTTGTCTTGATTGAATAAAGCCTGAATATTTCGAACAATATCTGGATGATCTTCAACGAATGCTCTTGAACCATTTAAGCCTTGTTCTTCACTACCCCAGTGTCCAACAAGTATAGTTCTTTTTGGATTAGGGTAAACTTTTTTAAGAATTCTCATTGCTTCAAGCATGGTTACAGTCCCGGTAGCATTATCTGTTGCTCCTGTTCCCCCATCCCAAGAATCGAAATGAGCAGAAAGTACAACGTACTCATCAGGTTTTTCAACACCCTTTATTTCAGCTACTGTGTTGAATGCAGGAACCATACCAAGTTGTTTTGAATCGGCACGTAAATCTATTCTTGGATTTACACCTGATTCAGTAAGGCGATAAAGCATGCCATAATCTTCAAGCGAAAGATCAATGGTTGGAATTTTAGTGCTTTGAGCACTAAATATTTTGTTTACACCAAATCCCGCAGACCAGTTAGATGCAAAAATGCCTGCTGCACCAGCGTTTTCCAAAGCTATTGCAAGCGATTTTGCATTGAGCCCAGTTTTACTAATACGATTACGCCATGCACTTGTGGCAGCAGTGCGTTCAGATTTCATTTTTGCTAGTGATTCTTTGGTAGCAAACTCTTCCCAGTTTCTGTCATCTCTTCCAGTGGGTTGTTGCATAGAGATCATAACAAATTTGCCTTTTACATTCGGCAACCAATTTTGAAATGCAATGGAGTCGGCAAGGTCAGGCAAAATAATGGTTTCTGCTGTTACCGTTTTGCCATGGGTTGAAGGGCTCCATGCCAGTTGCATTCCTTCAAGTGACTCAGTACGTGGGTGTATCATGTCGATATGGGTTATACCTCTTTCCCATCCACGCCATTCACCCCATTTTTCATTTCTGGCGGGAATTCCCCAGCTTTCATATTTCGCAACAGCCCAATCGTGTGCTAATTTCATTTGGGGTGTTCCCACTAACCTCGGACCAATGCCGTCGGTTAGCTCATGGGCAAGCTTTTTCAATTGAGAGTTTTCACTCGCTTCTTTAATAATTTGTTGTACAACAGGGTCATTATTTTGTGCGTATATTTTACTGCCTGAAAATAAAAGCATTAAGGCTAACAGCTTGATTGATTTTCTCATGAATAAAAGATTGTTTTAAAATTAGTTTTGAATTACGAAGATATTAAAAAACCAGAAACCAGAAAATTGTATATAATTGATTATTAATTTGGTACAAAGACAAGTATTAACTTAATCTGTTTTTATCTTTTGAAATTCCTTTTTTGTTAGATTGATTCAAAAATCATTTTGCATATAAATTGTGAATGTTCAAATTAGCTTATAGTTTTAAAACTAAAATAATTCTCAAGATGACTAATCACACTTTTTTTTTAAATAATAAATTATCCCTATTGGTTTTTAGTCTTCTGATGATATCATTCATTTCAAGAAGTAGTGCACAAAGCAGGTTTGCAGGCAAGGAGGAATTGTTATCTACACCCAAAAAATATACAGTATTCTTCAACTCTGAATCTCCAAAAATTGATGGTAAACTGGATGATTTGGTTTGGAACAATGTGGAATGGACAGAAAATTTTAAGGACATTGAAGCCGAACGTATGCCAATCCCAACCTGGAATACCCGCGCTAAAATGACCTGGGATGATAAGGGGCTTTATATTGCTGCCGAATTGATTGATCCGCATGTATGGGCTTATTTAAAGAACTATGATGATATCGTTTTTTATGACAATGACTTTGAAGTATTTATTGATCCTGATAATGATACTCACCGCTATTATGAATTTGAGGTCAACGCTTTAAATACCATGTTTGATTTGTTCATGCCTAAGCCATACCGTAATGGTAGCGGAGCAATGATTTCATACAATGCACCCGGTATGAAATGGGCGGTTGATGTCCAGGGAACAATCAATGATCCATCTGATATTGATAAGGGTTGGACAGTTGAGATGTTCATTCCTTTTTGGGCTCTAACAATTGGAAATTCTTCCAAAGTACCTGCTGATGGTGATTCTTGGAGAATCAATTTTTCAAGAGTGCAATGGAAAACTGAAATTAAAGATGGGAGATATGTAAAATTAAAAGGGGATGATGGCAAGAATTTACCTGAATACAACTGGGTTTGGTCTTCACAAGGGCTGATTAATATGCATTACCCTGAGCGCTGGGCTTATCTTCATTTTAGTAAAAAAGGCTCAGGTGACTCGCAAAACTCATTTGATATCCCTTACAGTGAGGAGCAAAAAAAGCATCTTTGGTACGTTTATTATCTTCAACAGGATTTCTATCAGAAAAATGGCACCTATGCAACAGACCTGGTAAAGCTGGGGATTAGCGAACTTGACTTTCAGATTGGGAATAAGCCAAACAGATTATGGATGGAAGCCACTACACATCAGTTTATGGTTTTTATAAGTAGCGATGAACAGGAGGTTTTTAGTGTAAATAATGAAGGATTGGTTCAAATGAAGAAAAAGCTATCTAAGTAATATTTTTCAGCGAAGTCATGTTAACTATATCCATACAGTTTATAGACGATAACCCCTACAATTTCATGCATTAGGTTTTCCCATTTTACAATATTTCTAGTATCGGGAACAATTAAATCAGTTAAATAAAACTTTTGAATGTTGTAAAGCCCGTCTGTGGGATGAATATCAACATCCATGCCCAATTTCTTGAAGCAACCTTCTGCCCTTCTCATATGCCAGGCGGAGGTGATAATGATCGCAGATTTCAGACCTTCGGCATGCATAAGTTTTTTTGATTCTACAGCATTTTCATAGGTATTTCTTGAAACGGTGTCAATATAAACCACTGAATCAGGTACGCCGCAGTTGTTTATTAAAAATGCTTTTGCAAGGACTGATTCGCGTGTATCATCTATTAGCCTTCCACTTCCACCGCTAATAATTATAGTTTTGATCCTACCTGTTCTGTATAAAATCAAGCCTTCTGTAAGGCGGTCTGTTGCTTCTCCAAAATTCAGGCTTCCATTTTCCTCATCTTTGCTCATAAATCCACTGAGTATTACACCCGTATCATAAATTTTCTTTTTATCAATATTGCTTTGTGGTTCCCAGTATTTAAGTAATTGATTAATTATCAATGGATTACTGAAAAATAAAAGCATGCCTAATGAAAAGACGAGCAATTTTTTTCTTAAAGCATGTTTTCTTACAACTAATGCCATAATCACAACAAGAATGATTATGATGGTTGGTGAGATAAGGAAGGTAAGGAACTTAGATAAATAGAAAAACATGTCTTTGATTCAATTCTATAATTAAACATTGTCAACTTAACAGACAATTTAAGAAAAAATAAGGATAAGCATCGTGCTCAATAGTTTAGATTTAATAGTATTATTTAGTGTAATTAATAACTATTTAGCATGCTAAATGGAAACAAGTACTAATTCGGCATCGAATTAATACTAATGAAATTAAGCAATTGATTTTTCTCCTATAAATTGTGATAGATGTAAAGAACTGGTTTTATGTCTGAAAATCGCTTAATGCTCTGATATTTAATTCAGTTAGTATACATCATAATTGATTCTCATTGATGATCCAATACCTTTTTCGGTTCAGATTAAGGTTTTGTTCTGTATATCTTTGAAGGGTTAAAGCTCATCAATCCTTCCTATTCTTTATTTGCTGAAGTAGTTAACATGACAGTAATCCCCTGTCATCCAGTATTCTAATACAAAATAAATCTTTATATAGTCTTTGAGTAATGACGAAAAAATTTTGGCTTTAGATCTATTCTATGCTTACAGTCAGTCCTTCCTGCTGAAGTATTTTACGATAAACTTCTACTTCAGTAAATGAACCTTCGAGGATGGTGCATTTCCCGTCATTATGAACAGTCCATGCAATTCTTTCAGCTTGCTTTTCACTGTAGTCTAGGTATTTCATCAGACAATGAATGACGTGTTCAAAAGTATTGGTATCATCATTCCATAAGATCAGACGATGGCTAACTTTTAACGCTGCCAAAACTTCTTCAAGCGTTAGTGTCTCTTCCTCTACCTGTGTTCCCATATTACAAAAATACAGAATGGATATCGATTACGGTATGATTATTTTAATTGGGGAATGTTATTGAATCACTGCAGAGGCTTCTATTTCAATCAGCATATCGGGATCAATAAGGCCGCTAACCTCAACCAGGGTAGTCGCTGGTTTTATAGTACCAAAAAATTCAGCATGTGCTTTTGCAGCTTCCTCCCATTTACTAATATTAGTTACATACATGCGGGTGCGAACTACATCAGTTAATTCAGCGCCTGCATTCTGCAAGGCTTTTTCTATCTTAAGAATAATAAATTTCGTCTGCGAATACAGGTCATCTTTTCCAATCAGAGAATCCCCATCAACAGAGGTCGTTCCTGAAACTTCGATGATGTTTCCGATACGTACTGCTCTACAATACCCCACTTTATCTTCCCAGGGAGTTCCCGATGAAATATTTATACGTCTTTGCATATACGACCAGTTAAGACTAACTTCCTTTGGCTGACCGGGTCATCATTTCAAGCATATCCCACATTTCGGGGGTAATTGCTTCAAGTCCGTTGAATTGTCCTGCTCCCTGAAGCCATTCTCCTCCATCAATGGTAATTACTTCTCCATTAATGTATCCTGAAAAATCTGACATCAAGAATGCAGCCAGATTTGCCAGTTCCTGATGATCTCCAACCCGTTTTAGTGGTACCCTGTTTTTAACATCAAATTTCTTTGCCATATCGCCGGGCAGAAGTCTATCCCAGGCACCTTTTGTAGGAAAAGGTCCTGGTGCGATTGCATTATTTCGAATGCCATATTTTCCCCATTCTGCGGCCAGTGAACGCGTCATAGCTAAAACTCCGCCTTTTGCACATGCAGAAGGAACTACATAGCCAGAGCCTGTAAATGCATAGGTTGTGACAATGTTTAATATTGTTCCTGCCTGCTTCTCTTTAATCCAGTGTTTTCCAATGGCCATTGTGCAATTTGCCGTTCCTTTTAAAACAATATCGATTATTGTAGAAAATGCATTTGAAGAAAGTCTTTCTGTTGGAGAAATAAAATTTCCGGCTGCATTATTCAGTAGACCATCTACTCTTCCGAAGTTTTCAATGGTTTTTTTTAAAACCTCTTCAACCTCTTCTGGTTTACGTACATCACACTGAACTGCAAGTACTTTGGATTTTAGTTCTCTGCCATTAGCAGAGGCTTCTTCCTGCATTTCTCCTGCAGTTTTTTCAAGTACATCCATTTTGCGACTTGTAATAACCACATTGGCGCCAAGTTTAAGAAAATAGGTGCTCATCGCCCTGCCTAAACCAGTTCCTCCACCAGTAACAATTATCGTTTTTCCACTCAGGGCATCATCACGTAACATTGGTTCATTATACATATCAGGAAGATTTTTGTTGTAGATTTTGAATGATTGTTTTTAATATGGAACGTGTAGAAGGTGACCACCATTGCTCCAGCATATGCCCGAGCAATTCGGTTTGATCAGCACTTACCTTTTTGAGGAGTTCTTCACGAATATTCATTTTACTTAGTTGCCAGGTTTTACGTTCAAGCTGTATATAAGTCAGCATCTTGCGTTCAGCAGCGTGCAAAATACTTTCCGGACTAACTACCTCATCAATCAGTCCTGCACTTAATGCCTCTTGCGTATTCATCAATTTTCCTTCTAGTAATGCACGATGGGCTTTGGCATTTCCAAGCCAGAATGCATATAAATGAAAAATACTTTCGGGAACAATGATACCTACAGGTACTTCATTCAATCCTATGATGAATTTACCCTCCGCCATTATTCGATAGTCGCAAGATAAAGCTAGAACACAGCCTCCTGCCGGACTGTGTCCGCTGATTGCAGCGACCATAGGTTTCTTAAATGAAACCATAGAGGTAACCAGACTTAGGAATTCAATCCAAAATTCTTTGATTTGATCTTCATCATAATCATAAAGTTCGATTAGATCTAGACCTGCTGAAAAAAAACCATCTTTTCCTGTAAGGATAAGTCCGGCAATGGTATCATCATTCTCAATATTTCGTATCATTTGATGCAATTCAGATACCATTTCTGAATTTATAGCATTTGAACGACCACGATCCAGTGATAAGACAGCTATTTTATTTTTGATATTTACTTTTATTGTATTCATCTTTTTATTTTACGCTATATCTGAAAATCTTTCTACCAATAGATCCGTTGATATTTATTCCCTCGACAATTGCTTTATAATTTCCCGGCCCATCAGAATTAAAGAATTCAACACTTGCTCTACCAGTACTGTCACTGACTACGTTTGGATTCCAGTAAATAGTAGTCCGCAGATCGGGTATCTTTGCGTTGGTTTTAGGGTCATCATAATCAGGTGCATAAAACACCCTGCCTTTAAACAACCCCTGAGGTTTATGACTCATTATTCCTGGTGAGTATGATCTGTAATTATTATCAACCTCGCCACGTTTTGTTGTAATAATAATAACTCCGCCCGCACCCATTGAACCATATATTGCAGTGTTTCCTACACTTCTAAGTATTTCAATAGATGCCACATCCATGACATTTACAGAGGATAAAAATTCGGGCCCTAAAAAGACGCCGTCCACTACCACCTGCATCGGTATAGACATATTTCTCATGAGGTAGGGTATACCATTTCTGATAATTAAGCCTGCCACTCTTCCTTGTAAGCACATGGAAATATCAAAACAATTCATAAGCTGATCGGCCTTGATTACTGCATCAGCTCTTCCCTGCCCATTCAAATTGGATGAGTATTTAACATCTGCCTTCCGTTCAACTATTTTTACTTCATCCAAAAGAATATTTCTTCCAATGACTCCATACCTTCTTAGTTCATCAAATTGGTTTCGGCTATTCTTCAGGTAAGCAAGCATCGATCGATTAATATTTACCTGCAACATGGCTTCATTTTTATTTTTAGTAACCAATTGTGGAGGAACTCTGTCGAGCAATATCTCTACATTTTTGCGATCCCTTTCATTTCTTGCCTGTATAACGAATTTCGTGGTATCATTAAAATACAGGTTATCAAATCTGAATTCGCCATTTGAGTTTGTCAATGTATCCAACATAAACACATCCCCGGCAGTAGACATTAAGGTAACCTTGCCGCCAACAACCGGCCGGCCGGTCAATGTGATTACCTTGCCGCTAATCTGCAGGTTGGTTTCAGGTTCATACAGCAAAGTAGGATATACATCGGATAAAATATTGTTCCACTCAAATCGCCGCCAGCCCTGAGTGAGTAAAAGGATGTCAAGCTGTCTTATCTTATCTTCATTAATCTCATCAAAATAATAATTGGG
>JBIIRT010000171.1:0-5088 GCA_044341405.1 Daejeonella sp.
CTCTTCTTCGATTAGTTTCTTCAATGGTGACACGCATACTATTTGTAATTTTATCGGCATACATGATTACCCGCCCACGGTCATTTCGGGCAGCGCGTCCAATTGTTTGTATCAAAGATCGTTCTGAACGCAGGAAACCTTCCTTATCAGCATCCAAAATGGCTACCAATGAAACTTCCGGAAGATCCAGGCCTTCGCGGAGGAGGTTTATGCCAATTAAAACATCAATTACTCCCAACCTTAGATCCCTGAGAATTTCAACCCTTTCCATGGTTTTTACCTCTGAGTGAATATATCTTACCTTAATTCCAAGACGGTTCATATATTTTGTCAGCTCTTCAGACATCCGTTTGGTCAGTGTGGTAACAAGTATTCTATCACCAAGTTTAACTGTTTTATCAATCTCATCCAGCAGGTCGTCGACCTGATTTACCACAGGCCGGATCTCAATTTCAGGATCCAGAAGACCGGTGGGCCGGATTACCTGCTCAACAAATACCCCTTCAGTCTGCTCCAGTTCGTAATCACCCGGAGTGGCGCTTACATAAATAGTCTGCGGAGCAAGTTTTTCAAATTCATTGAAGTTCAGTGGACGGTTATCCAGTGCTGCAGGCAAACGGAAACCATAATCTACCAGAGAGATTTTTCTGGACCGGTCGCCCCCGTACATTGCCCGAATTTGTGGAACGGTTACATGACTTTCGTCTATTACCATCAGATAATCATCCGGGAAATAATCTAGCAGACAGAAAGGTCGCATTCCTGGGGTTCTTCCATCGAAAAAGCGCGAATAATTTTCAATTCCGCTGCAATAACCTAATTCCCGGATCATTTCCAGGTCATAATTAACCCGCTCTTCCAGTCTTTTAGCTTCCAGAAATCGTTTCTCGTCTAAAAACTGTTGTTTACGACTTTCAAGTTCTTCCTGAATTGCCCAGATAGATTGGGTTAACCTATCTTTTGGGGTGACAAACAAATTGGCTGGGAAAATAGCCAGATGATCCATTTTCTCCAATGTTTTTCCTGATGCCGGATCAATTGTGCTTAGCTCTTCAATATCATCCCCATAAAAAGATACACGGTAGGCAAAGTCCATGTATGCGGGGTAGATATCCACTGTGTCACCTTTGACGCGAAATGTCCCGCGCCGAAAATCTACCGTAGTTCTGGAATAAAGAATTTCAACCAGACGATGTAGAAAAGCATTTCGGCTGATTTTGGTGCCCACAGCAAAGCGGAATATTGAATTTGAAAAATCTTCAGGGTTCCCCATGCCATAAATACAAGAGATGGATGAAACCACGATAATATCTCGCCTGCCTGACATCAGCGAGGAGGTAGTCCGTAATCTGAGTTTTTCAATCTCTTCATTAATCTGAAGGTCCTTTTCGATATAGGTATTGGATGAGGCTATATAAGCCTCCGGCTGATAATAATCATAATAGGATACAAAGTAATTGACCGCATTTTCAGGAAAGAATTGCTTGAATTCTCCATAAAGCTGTGCTGCAAGGGTTTTATTATGGCTAAGTACCAGCATTGGTTTTTGCGTTTGCTGTACCACATTAGCGATAGTAAACGTTTTACCTGAGCCAGTCACACCGAGTAGAGTTTGGTAATTCTCACCAGCGTTAATTCCCTCCACTAATTGTCTAATCGCCTCTGGCTGATCGCCAGTTGGTTGATATTCTGAGGTGAGATTAAATTCCATAGTATGGGGCAAAGATAACAAAGAAGTGGTTTAATTAGAGAATCACTAGTGTCCGGGGAACTTTAAATTGTAAAATAAAAGATCAAATTCTTAGCTCATAATTATTATCTCTACTTTTCCTGCAGCAGAAAAGTAGCATGCCGAGGAGGTACGACGAGACCATGAGTACCTTAAAAAATAATAGAGAAAAACGAATAAATGCCGCCGCTGCACCTGATGCTATAAAAGTTAATGCTTTGGCCTGGACTGTGCATGCCGCACCAGCTGAGGCGGAAAAAAGGTTAACGGAGATTTTGTGCTTAGGCCAAAGCTTATGAACAGTCTTGTTGGTTTAGGTAAAATTTTGCAGATTTCAAGGCAGTGAAACTATAAAAACGATTCTAAACTTAAAGGGGGGCTTTCTTTGTATCGGACTCTTAAAAACACACTTCTTGCGATGTAAATGGTCATTTTATCTGAAATTTTATTTTAACCGGACAACAGTGATTAGAGAATGAGCTAATTTGCTCATTCTCACATTTGCTCATTGATAAATTTCTCCAAATAAGAGTTTATTCCTTAAATTTAATCATGGCATTTATATTAGACCAAGCTCATTCAGTTGCAAGTCATTGATTCTTGCATCGGATTTAATCAATTACATTCTGATTTCGTCTTTTATCCGTTAATTTGTATCATAATTTTAGAAATCAGTTTTAATGCCCTATAAACACCTCTTTTTTGATCTAGATCATACCATTTGGGATTTTGATAAAAATGCGGAGGAGACATTGCATGAACTTTATCATACTTATCAACTCAGGGATCTCGGTCTGCATTCTCCTGATCATTTTATTGAAGTCTATACTAAAAATAATCATCAGCTCTGGGCAGATTACCATGTCGGTAAAATCACAAAACAAAAACTAAGGGAAACCAGATTTTCGAAAACGTTCCTTGACCTCGGACTTTCACCGGAGCTTATACCAGAACGGTTTGAAGATGATTATGTTACTATTTGTCCTTCAAAAACCAATTTATTTCCAAAAGCCCATGAAACCCTTTACTATCTGAAAGAAAGGTATTCATTACACCTGATATCCAATGGATTCAAGGAATCAACAGAACAAAAGGTAAATAACAACGGGCTAAATATTTATTTCGAAAATGTTGTGATTTCTGAAGTAGTGGGATTTAATAAGCCAGATAAAGCAATCTTCAATCATGCATTAACTTTAGCTAATGCCGGAATTGCAGAAAGTATAATGATTGGAGACAGTATTGAGGCTGATATTCGTGGAGCTCAGGATTATGGCATGAAAGCTATTTATTTTAATCCGGAAAGAAAGGAAAAACCTGAAGATGTTCAACAGGAGATCAATTGTTTAAGTGAACTAATTATTCTTTTATGAGTATTGAAACGAATTATAATTCCCTTTTGAAAGCTATATCATACTATGAAAACCTTCTGTCTAGGGTTTCTGAGGAGGAATTTATTCAAAGTCCTGAGGACGGTGGGTGGTCCTATTCAGAAACTTTTTCCCATATCTTCCAGTCCAACCTGTTTTCACTCCTGGCAATTGAGAAATGTATTGCAGGCATAGGGTCTCCAAACCGTAAGCGGATACACTGGCTTGCTTGGCTTATTCTATTTTTTGGAAGATTCCCCCCGGTAAAGTTTAAAGCACCTGAAAAAATTGCTGCAATGACGACAAAAATTAGCAAGGCGGATGCGCTTATTCTTATCAATAAATTTAAAACCCGTTTGGAGGAGATCAAATCGATTATAACAAATGCCAATCCTTATCAAAAGACTAAACATCCCCGGTTAGGGATTCTGAATGCTAAAGAATGGTTAAGATTCATTGAAGTTCATACCGTACATCATACAAGGCAACTGAAGAGGATAGGGAGGAAATTACGAATTGAGAATTGAGAATTACGAATTGAGAATTACGAATTACGAATTGAAAATTACGAATTACGAATTACGAATTACGAATTACGAATTACGAATTACGAATTACGAAAAAATGCAGGGTCAAATTATTACATTTTACTCAAATAGTACTGTACTAAATACTAAATACTAAATACTAACTACTCAATACTATTATGATTAAGCAGTTCAGAAGTATAAATCCATTCAACATCATTCTTCTGATTGGTATTGCCACGATGTTAAGGGTTGGGGTATTAATCCAATTGCCTGAGCAGATGAGTTTTGAGTTTATGGAGCCCTTTGCGAGGTTGCTTATGGATGAGCCTCTTGAAAATGCATTCAGTCCGCTTGCAAATGTTCTAATGACACAAATCATTTTGATCATACAGGCATTAATTTTTAACCGGATAATAAATTCCTACGGTTTACTTGGTAAACCTACTTTTTTACCTGCATTGATGTTTGTAACGGCAGGAAGTTTACTCAGTCCATTCTTAGTTTTAAGTCCGGCTCTTATTTGTAATTTTTTGTTACTCTGGATGATTGACAAATTTTTAAGTATTTACAAGAGAAATGAGGTCAGTTCGGTAATGTATGATTTGGGAATGATGGTAGCTATTGGAACTCTTATTTATTTCCCATTTGTATCAATGCTTCTACTCACCTGGATAACTCTTATGATTTTTAGGCCATTTAACTGGAGGGAGTGGGTTGCAGTTATTTCAGGATTTATTACCATCTTCTTTTTTTTGGCGGTTTTTTATTTCTGGAATGATTCGCTGGACAAATTCTATCGTATATGGTTACCGCTTACTGCTAAATTTTCTCCCGATTTAAGGTTTAATTTATATGATTCTCTGGTACTGATACCTGTATTGATTATTTTGGTTCTCGGGTTTTTTCAATTGCAGCAAAATTTCTTCAGAAGTGTGGTGCATCTTAGAAAATCTTTTCAGCTTTTATTTTTCATGTTCTTGATCGGGCTTTTATCTTTCTATTTAAAGCAGAATCTTGTTATCTATCATTTTTTATTCTGTGTTCCTCCGGCTGCAGCCCTAATGTCTTATTACTTTCTCCACTCGGGTAAAAGATGGTTGTACGAGAGCCTTTATCTGATCCTGACGACTTCCATTATTTATTTCCAGCTATTTTGATAAGCGTGACGATTTAACCTTTTTTAACAGAAATAAAGCCACTTGATTTCAAAAATTAAATAGCTTTGTATCATGAAAATGGACGTTTGATTTTCTAATTTGAAGCTCAAGCACATTCTGTATATTCAGTATTAAGCTAACAGTGCTGTACTGGCAATATTGAGTAATAATAGAGTTTAATGGCAAACCTGGTTATTGATATAGGCAATTCACGAACAAAGTTTGCTATTTTCCATGAACGGAATTTATGGGAGACAAGGCAGATTGTGAAGTTTGACCTTGATCAATTAAATCAAATACTT
>JBIIRT010000055.1:0-17847 GCA_044341405.1 Daejeonella sp.
ACGCTGTCCGCTATATCTTTTTGGCTCCAAAATGCCAAAAAGGATGCCGCTGCCATCGTTAACGCAGCCAGTGCAATTGATTGCACCCTCGCGTCGATTTATATTTCCCCTCTGGTCGGTGTTCTCACCGTACTAGGCACGATCATATCAGTGGTCGGTGATAACACCAACCGCAGGAAAATGTTTTGAACTAGAATTCATTTTTAGACAAAATGTTTTAGAGACTAAGAACGTCTTATGGCCAAAGTAGTATCTCTACGTTAACTTTTTTTCCGCCTTGGCTGGTGCGGTAGAGCTAAGCCAAGCCTTAATACTGACTTTCGAAGCAGCAGACGCAGCGGCGGGGTTTTGGTCCTTTTTTCCTGAAGAAAAAGGACTAGGCCTCCGCGGCTATGAGCGGATTAAATTCAGTTAAATAAATTGTAGTTGATGCTTTACTCTAATCTTACAATTCCCCTCTGGTCGGTGATAACACCAACCGCAGGAAAATATTATGGTAATGTTTGCTCAGATATGGCCATGGAGGCAAAATGATTTAATTTTGGAAAGCAATCCCTCTGTTTTATAGGTCATTTCAGCCCTTTCCTCCGGGGTAGTTCCGGCTTGAAATTGTGCTCTCTTTCAAATTATTACCAGCCGGAAGCTACCTCCTCCGGCAAGGTTTATTTTACCCAGGTTTGTTTTTCATTGGGAAGGGCAGCCCGTCAAAAGGACTACCTGCAGTACCTTTTTGGCATAAAAACTAAAAATCCTACCTGACAGTTCCCCTCTGGTCGGTGTTCTCACCGTATCAGGCACAATCATATCAGTGGTCGGTGATAACACCAACCACAGGGAAATTAAAAACGGCAATTTTCTCTATGAAAATTGCCGTTTAGTACTGATTATTTCTGAGCTGATATTCTTTTTACTTCTTAGCTATTCTATAGAGTCTTCCTTCATCAGTAATGGCATAAAGAGCACCGTCTTTACCCTGCATTGTTGATCTGAAACGCTGGTTTTGATCTGCAAGCAATCGTTCTTCTCCGACAACTTTATTGTCTTTAATAACCAATCTCAGAATGTGTTTGCCACTTAAGGCGCCTATAAATAAATTGTTTTTCCATTCAGAAATCATATTACCTGAGTAGAAAGACATCCCACTTGGAGATATTGATGGGTTCCAGTAATAAACTGGCTGTTCCATGCCTTCTTTCTGCTGTATCCCTTCACCTACTTTTGCTCCGCTATATTCCAAACCATAGGTTATGGCTGGCCAGCCGTAGTCTTTACCTGGTTTTACAAGGTTTAGCTCGTCGCCGCCCATCGGACCAAATTCTGCAGTCCAGATATCACCTGTGACAGGATGAAAAGCAAGATTTTGTACGTTTCTATGACCATAAGAATAAATTTCAGGCTTTGCACCAGCACCTAATACCGGATTGCCGGGAGCAGGTTTACCATCTTTGGTAATACGTAATACTTTGCCGTTAGCAGATGTCAAATATTGTGCCTGTGGTCTGGTTTCCAAGTTAGAACGTTCTCCGGTAGTTACCAATAGATTTCCAGTTTTGTCAACCAGGATTCTTCCTCCATAATGTCCCATACTTGGGTGTGCAGGATCAGCTCTGTAAATAACACTTACATTTTCCATTTTTTTCTCATCAGCAGAAAGTGTTCCTTTCGCTACAGCAGTGAGATTACCTGTACTGGTTTTTTCAGAAAATACCCAATAAACAATTCTGTTTTTTGAAAAAGAAGGATCAGTGGTTAAACCAAGTAAACCACCTTGTCCTCCTGAATTTACAGCAGGCAAGCCTGTAATAGGTTCACTGACCATGCCTGATGTGGTAACAATTTTCATTGTCCCGGTTTTTTCGGTGATCAACAAACGTCCGTCAGGAAGTATTGTGATGCCCCAGGGTCTTTTCAATCCTTCGGCAAGTACTTTTACGTCAAGAGTAGTTTTAGTCTTTATACCTTCAATTCTGGTTTGGCCTTTAAATGCAGGGGAATAACTATTGTTTGGAGGTAATTTCTCAACAGGTGCTTTTGTGGTATCCTGAACTGAGGGGTAATTTGCATATGCAAGGGCATTATTACTATAAGAAGTAAAAATGAATGCTGCACCTGCAACAAAAACGTAGAGTTTCTTTGTCATTTTGATGATGTTTTATATTATTTACAAATTAATTCAAATATCTGCATTAAACAAACCCTAATTAAGTGATTTCATGTCAATCACAAAGCGATAATGAACATCTCCTTTAAGTGTGCGCTCATAAGCTTCATTAATCTGGTCAATATTGATTAGTTCAATATCCGAAGTGATATTGTGTTCGGCACAATAGTCAAGCATTTCCTGAGTTTCTTTGGTGCCTCCAACTAATGAACCCACAAGACTGCGGCGACCACCAATCAACTGAAAAGCAGAAACATCTGCCGGATTTGGTGGAGCACCCAATAAGATCATCACACCGTTTGAACGTAGTAGAGCAAGGTATTCATTATAATCATGATCGGCAGAGACAGTATCGATAATAAAATTGAAACTTGAAGCCAATGATTTCATCACTTCAGGGTCTGAAGTAAGTTTAAAATGTTTCGCACCCAGACGCGTGGCATCCTTCTCTTTACTTTTTGAGCGACTCAAAACTGTAACTTCTGCACCCATAGATGAGGCAATTTTAACCGCCATATGTCCTAAGCCACCAAGACCCAAAACGGCCAGCTTATCACCTTTTTTTACATTCCAGTGTTTGATAGGAGAGTAGGTTGTAATTCCTGCGCAAAGTAAGGGTGCAACATTGGCCAGAGGCAATTTATCAGATACATTCAATACGAATCGTTCTCTAACCACAATATGACTGGAATAACCACCTAATGTTATTGATTTTTTGTCCTGAGATAAGGAATTATACGTTTGGGTATGTCCGTTCTCGCAATACTGTTCCAGGTAGTCATTGCAATTGCTGCAATGTCCGCAAGAGTCGACAAAACATCCTACACCAACAGTGTCACCCGCTTTGAATCGCTTTACAGAATCCCCAACCCGCGTTACTTTTCCGACGATTTCATGACCGGGAACTGCCGGATAAACTGTTCCTCTCCATTCGTTACGTGCGGTATGAATGTCTGAGTGGCAAACACCACAAAATAGGATTTCTATTTCAACATCTTCTGCACCGGGTTCACGACGATCTAAATGCCATGGTGCTAACGGACTTTCCGCACTTTTGGCGGCATATGCTTTAACTGCTTTCATATTTTTTTTGTATGCTTAAAGGTAGTTAAGATTTACTCAATCTATTCAATTTGTCTGTAAAATAGAGGTGACTGAGGGGAGCCTTTACCGTCATTTATCGGGAGGCTCGCCTGACCGGATGGGCAGGCACGACCAAGAATAGACAGTTGTATTTGTTTAGATTTTATTGACTCTTACATGGTAGTGATAAAATACAGGGCCTGATCTTTTATGTCAGTGTGTGGGTATCAATGAAGCGATCAAAAAGTTCTCGACATGTAAAGCCATAGAACGAAATATTCTGTAATTCAACGCTAAAAAGATTTTCAGTCTCTGAGTTTAGCGGTTCTGTTTTTTGATAATTTTCACAATCTCCTCAGCAATCAACTTATGACCGATATCCATTGGATGAAGACCATCTGGCAAAAGTCCTTCCATACCTGCTGGGTCTTTTCTGGCATACTTTCCGAAGACTTTCCAGGAATTTATTAATTCAACATCTTCTGATTTGGCCAGTTTGATTACTGCGTCCCTGTAAAGTTTCAGACGCTCATGCCTGAATTTTTCCAATTTTGAACTTAGCGGATTTGGCGTCAATAGAATAATTCTGCCATTGATTTTTTTAATCTCAGTTATAAAATGAGTCAGATTGGAGATAAAGGCTGCAAGAGGGATCCTTGATGCGGTACCATCACCTTTGTCCTGATAAGCATCATTGAGTCCAAAATTAAGACTTACCCAATCAGGACGATGATTTAATACATCTTTTTCAAATCTATCCATTCCATGCTCGATTTTCGGGCGATCGTTATCCTTTACTGAGCCTGTATGATTGCTGCCAACGCCTGAATTAATTACTTTATTTGGTATCCCTAATGCAGCTAATTCCTCATGTATTCTGACAGCATAAACCTTTTCAATCCCTTTTCTTGGAGCTGTAGTCGAATTACCGAAAGTGACGATTAGTAACTCTTTCTTCTCTTGTGCCAAAGAAGAATTAATCACAAGGATCATATTAAATGCTACTGATAATCTCGTTAGAACGCGTATCAATTTACTTTTCATTTTAAAATCATTTAAAAACAATTTAGTAATTAACCCGGTGAAAATCTTATTATCAATTATTGAAGTTGCTCGGGTTCTGATCTTGAGTACATTAGTATCAGTCTGGTATTTTTTAATTTATTGCCAATTTATTATTCAAGACTACCAATTTCATGAAGATTTCAATAAATTGGGACAAGCTGAGATTGTTGTTCTTCAAAATCAATAAATTATTCATAATTAATTAGTTAAGTGTTTTTTATCTAAATTTTATTTCTTGCTTTTCTCGAATTCATGCTAATTAATATGTTTTGGTGAGTCCGAATGATTAATTCTCTAACATCAAATCAAACCGTTTACGTAGATTTAGAATCGAATTTTTTCTGAATTATCATCGCTATATTATTTGAAACAATTTTGAAACTGAGTACAAGAATATTATTGATTATTTATGTTCTGCTGGGTGGTTCAGTCTTAAGTTCATTTGCACAGGGTACTTCAAACAAAGGGACAGATTTTTGGGTTGCTTATGCAGGGCATATTGACGGTAAGACATCAAGGATGACCCTATTTCTTTCCTCAGATATCAATACAACCTATAAAGTTGAAGGCAATGGTCAGGTTATTTCTACTGGCAATATTGTTGCTAATGTCATTACTCCTGTATTTGTTGATCCCAATGTGATAGATGTTCATATTGCAAGTTTTGATGTGGTCGAATCCAACAAGGGTATTCATATTACCTCAGGAAGCCCGATTTCAGTTTATTCAGTAATTTCAAACAGTGCAAGAACAGGAGGAAGTTTAATACTTCCAACAAAAGCCTTAGGCAGGGAATATTATGCGTTTTCCTATCAGAATGCAGGAGGTACACAAAACAATGCTGCCAGATCAGAATTTACCATTGTTGCAGTTGAAGATAATACTGAGATAGAAATTACACCAACCGTCAGTAGCTTTAATGGGGTTCGTCAGGCAAATGCTACTTATAAGATAACTCAGAAACTTAATAAGGGGGATATTTATCAATATCAGTCGGCAAATGATGTTTCCGGCTCATTGATTAGAACACTGGGCAGCTGTAAACCAATAGCCGTATTTTCTGGTAGTACCTGGACTGCTTTCTGTGAAGATGGAAATACTAGAACAAATCCTATTGTTCCCCTTCCCGGCAGACCAACTCCAAGTGGTGGGGATAATTTATATCAGCAGCTGTTTCCGGTATCTTCATGGGGAAAGAATTTTGTTACAGCACCATTTTTCAATACTGAAAACGGCAATATTGATGCAATTCGTATTATCGTTTCAGAAGACAATACCAATATTACTGTAAATGGTAGCAATACACTTGCTTTTGGTACAACTTTGAGTAATCCCTACAAAAAGGGCAGTGTGATAACTTATTTTACCAATAATCCCAGTATTCTTAAGGCCGACAAACCAATTGGAGTTGCTCAGTATCAAACTGCTCAAAACTGTAATCCAGCAAATGCTTTGACTAATCAGGCTCCTGTATTCCCGGGAGATCCGGAAATGACAATCTTGAATCCGATTGAGCAGACCTTAAGCGATATCACTGTATTCTCCAAATTAAATAGTGTTGCAGGTGTCAGAACCAATATTTTGAAATATTACCTTAATATTATTATTAGAACCGCCGATGCGGCCGATTTAACTGTTAATAATATTGCGGTGAGTAATTTGAAAAAAATAGATAATGAATATTCATATGCTGTGCTTGATGTAACTAGTTCTCAGGATCAAAATAGAATTAAAGCCAGTGGTGGATTTGTTGCCATAGCATATGGTTATGGATCTGTAGAATCTTATGCTTACTTGGCCGGAGCTGATGTTCGTAATCTTTTTCAAAATATTTCTGCAAGTACACAATCGGCCAAGATCATTAAAAGTGGTTGTTCCAATTCGGCTCCTAAATTCGTTTTAAAGCTTCCATATAAATCTCCGAGTATAGTATGGAATTTAGATGATGGGAAAGGTTCATATACCGATTCAAATCCTGCCTTTACCACTTCTACAATCGATGGGAAAACGGTTTATAATTATGTGTATCCATTAGCAGATCCGGTTTACGGTAAAATTGGTAAATTCAGAATTACCGCTATTGGTCAAAATCCTATACCATCCGGTTGTGATGCCAGTGAACTTGTAAGCCTTGATTTTGAGATATTTGATCCACCTGTGGCTTCATTTACTGCGCTTAGCCAAAGTTGTGTTAATGCTTCAATTGCATTTAGAGATACCAGTATTGCGAACGGTAATAAAATCATCAGCTGGAAATGGGATTTTGGAGATAATGAATTTTCTGATAAGCAACATCCTACCCATACTTACAAAAAGAGCGGAACATTTAAGGTCAAGTTAATTGTTGAAGGGGATAATGGCTGTTCTTCAGAAGTTTTCTCTAAGGATATTGTCGTTTATGCGCCTCCAGTTGCAAATTTTACTGCCGGTTTAGTTGCTTGTGAAAATAAGACCTTAACGTTCAGTGATGGGTCAAGCTCAACTGATGGTAAGATTATCAAATGGATTTGGAATTTTGGAGATAATAGTGCTTTAGTCGAAAAGGATTCTGCAGTTCCATTTAGTTATACCTATAAAACCAGCGGAACGTATCTTGTTAAACTTAAAGTGCTGAATCAAAATGGTTGCGAAAGTCTGCTTTTTGAAAAATCTATTATCGTTAATCCATCTCCTATAGTCAATTTTGGAGTTCCTGAAGTTTGTATAAGAGATTCTTTTGCTCAATTTACCGATTCTACAAAAATTTCGGATGGTTCTGAGCTGACCTACCTTTGGGATTTCGGGAATGCTGCTGCGGCTCCGGGTACCAATACTTCAACGTTAAAAAATCCTACCCACAGGTATACTTTGGCAGGAAATTACCAGGTTACGCTAACAGTGACTTCAAAAGCTGGGTGTGTTACTACCATGATTAAAACCTTTACTGTTAACGGTGCGACCCCAACTGCAGGTTTTGAAATTTTAAACCCCTCAGACTTATGCAGCAACAGGGAAGTTA
Organism: Daejeonella sp.; assembly: GCA_044341405.1. Taxonomy (GTDB): domain Bacteria; phylum Bacteroidota; class Bacteroidia; order Sphingobacteriales; family Sphingobacteriaceae; genus Daejeonella. Next base: position 7,308 of record JBIIRT010000055.1, read on the forward strand.
TATTTCGTAACACATCTACCGTTGATTTTGGAGAAATCGGGAAAGTAGAATGGTATTTTGATTTTGACAATTTTCCCGCAAATAAAATTGTAGATAATAATCCAGTTCCCGGAAAAGAATATCGTTTTTTATACCCTATTTTCAGCTCGATAAGCTCAAAGCTAATCAGAGTTAGAATGGTCGCTTATTCTGGCGGAAGCTGTGCGGATGAAGAGATTCAAACTTTTACACTATTGGCAGCTCCATCAGTCAGCTTTACAGCAATGGATAATGTTTGTCAGGAAGTTGCGCCATTTCGCATAATTCAGGCAATTGAAACAACCGGACAGGCGGGTAATGGTGTTTTTTCTGGTCCTGGAGTCTCGTCAACTGGAATATTCAATCCTGCACTGGCAGGTATTGGCACACACACTTTGCAATTTGTCTTTACTTCGAGTAATGGTTGTTTTGAATCAAAATCACAAACCATAACAGTTATGCCAACACCAACTGTATATGCAGGAAGAGATACAGTGATTCTGGAAGGAGGTGAAACTAAGCTTAATGCAACGGCCAGCGGTAGTAATGTTAGCTATAAATGGTTTCCTTCAACCGGTTTGAGTCGTGATGATATCCCTGATCCGGTGGCAAGCCCTACTGAAGATATTATTTATACCCTTACGGTTACCTCGGATCAGGCTTGTGCCGCAATGGATAACATCAAGATTAAAGTATTGAAACAGCCTGAAGCTCCGAATGCATTCAGCCCAAATAATGATGGAATAAATGATCTTTGGAATGTAAAATATCTTGAGAGTTATGCAAATGCAAGTGTTAAGGTATTCAGCAGGTATGGGGAGATAGTCTATCAGAGTATTAAGGGGTATTCTAAACCCTGGGACGGACAATTTAATGGAATAAATTTACCTGTAGGAACCTATTACTACATTATTGATCCCAAAACCAAAGGGCGTAAAGTTATTTCGGGCGCGGTGACGATATTGAGGTGAGAAGTTAGTATTTAGAAGTTAGTATTTAGTAGTTAGTAGTTAGTATTGAGTATTGAGTATTGAGTACCACGAATCTGCTGTTCGGAATGTTAGCCTGCGCATCCCATACTCCAGTTTTAAAAGGGTTTAAAACCCGCATTATCTTAAAACCCACATGCCTTTTAGAACATGCCGAAATAGCAGCGCATGGCTGCCCGATCAAATGAAAAACAGCCCCGGGTAAAATAAACCTTGCCGCAGGTGGTAGCTTCCGGTTTCCCTTTGGTTGGTGTTATCACCGACCAATGATGTGATCGTGTCTGGTACGGTGAGAACACCGACCAGAGGGATAAGGAACACAATTTAAAGCCGGAACTCCCCCCAAGGAAAGGGCTGAAAAAACCTATAAAACGCAGGTATTGGTTTCAAAAATTTAATCATTGTACTCCAGAGCCTTACCTGTTTAAGTATAACCCTATCTTTTATCCTTCCTTAAATCAAGATGATGTTAATTAGATTTTTCAAGAAATCATTACTATTCCATTTCAAGTTTTCTGATCAGTTCGGCACTTTGGGCTCTTCCCTGATCTAATCTTCCGGCAAAGAATGTTTTCACCTGGTCAAAGTGCTGTTTATACCCTTCCATATCACCGTAAATAATGAGTGATGACCATTCCCTGACTGCTGAATGGAATTCCAAATCATCGCCCCGAATGGTTTTGTCAAACAAGGCCGTATTGATTGACTCTTCAAGTAATTCTTCGTTCTTGAAAAGGTATTCAGCGATGCCCAGTCGCAATCTGAACGGGGGTGTCTGACAGATCAGGTTATCATACGGATTAATACCAAGGTGGTACCATGCATCAACCATACTGAGCAGACTGAGGTGGGAATTTGGCTTTCGGCTTTCTGATCCTGCAGATAAGGAGAATTCCTGCATTACTTTTTCATCCAGCATGACCGGTTTATGATCCTGGCCAAAAATAAAGTCTCTCGCCTGATATAACCTCTTGCGGAAAGCTGCTTCATCCTCTTTGATCATCAGCTTAAACAAATCTGATTCAGAGATAGAATAACGCTTGATCTGATGTTTTGCATAGGGATTCAGAATTGCAAGTCCGCCGTAAATGTGTGCCTTATAACTAAAAATTCTAAGTGTAATCAGGATTTTTACATTGTCGATACCGCCAAGGTAAGAAGCATTTTCCCAGGGGAAGAAACCGGCTTCTTTCCAGGCAGTTCCCATGCTTTCAAAACCCATATGTGTTACTGCCTGTGTATCAGCTACAATTTTATCATGCTCATGAAAATCTGCTATTTCTACTAGCACTGAACCCAATGTCGACAGAAGATCTGTCATTCGCTGGTAGGCTTCTTTGGTGGTTCTGTGCGGAATCACAATCATCTTTTGCCCCTTCGGATCAAATCCAGGACCATGCAGGGAATGGCAGGTTATAATATGTGCGTCTTTCGGAAGATATTTTTCAAATGCCTCTATTTCAGGATGTTTAACCGATGTCTGCCCTGCTACAATTGCACCGTATTTTGTGTATGATCCGTATAAACTTAGAACTTCAGCTATTCGCTCGGCTTCAACAGAGTAAATAATAACATCAGCAATTCTCGATACCGCTTTACCATCATCCAGAATTTCGATTCCATATGGACTTAATTCAGTTTCCAGGATCTCTCTGCGAAATGGCAGGTCACATCCATAAACCCTGTATCCTGCCTTGGCAAAAGATTTAGCATAGATACATCCCATATCCCCAAGACCAATTATTCCTATATTCATGATTTTATGCTACTGTTTAAGGATAAAAAATGAATCCGTTATTTACAGGCTTTAATTCTAAATTAAATCAATAAAATTTATACTTATGAAATATTCTCGTAATCTACCTTATCATATAATAAGTTAAATATTATCGTCAATATTACATATTTTTCTCATATTTAATAATGTCAGATATATCCTTTAGAATAATTTAATATCAATATGCCAGATTATATTTTATCACTCGATCAGGGTACAACAAGTTCCAGAGCTATTATATTTAATCGTTTGGGCGGTATCGTTGCGGTTTCACAAAAGGAATTTGAACAGATTTACCCCAAGCCAGGATGGGTGGAGCATGATCCGCTAGAGATATGGTCGTCACAGGTTGCAGTAGCTACAGAAGCTATCGTTAAAGCCGGACTTAATCCTTGGGATATAAATGCCATTGGGATTACTAACCAAAGGGAAACAACAATTGTGTGGGATAAGGAAACAGGGCTGCCGGTTTATAATGCAATTGTCTGGCAGGACCGAAGAACCTCAGATTATTGTGATTCCATCCGAAAGGAACATGGTATTAAAATCCAAAAGAAGACCGGTCTAATCATTGATTCATACTTTTCTGCAACCAAAGTTAGGTGGATTCTTGAAAATGTGAAAGGAGCAAGAGAAAGGGCTTCGCAGGGGAAACTCCTTTTTGGAACAGTAGATAGCTGGTTGATCTGGAAATTGTCTGGAGGAAAATCCCATGTTACTGATGTGAGCAATGCCTCCCGAACCATGCTTTTTGATATAAATACCCTTGAATGGGATAAGGAATTGCTCGCAATATTTGATATTCCGGAGGCAATGTTACCCCAGGTGAAGTCATCAAGTGAGGTATTTTGTGAAACAGCAGGGAATATTCTTGCGTCTAAAATTCCAATTGCCGGAATTGCTGGTGATCAGCAGGCAGCACTTTTTGGACAGATGTGTACCAAAGTTGGTATGGTAAAAAATACTTATGGCACTGGATGCTTTATGCTTATGAACATAGGTAAAAAGCCAAGAATATCTTCAAATAATCTATTGACTACAATTGCCTGGAAGATCAATGGAGAAGTAACCTATGCAATGGAAGGAGGGATTTTTATTGGAGGTGCCGTAGTTCAATGGTTACGAGATGAGTTAGGACTAATTAAAACATCTGGTGAAGTGGAAGAGCTGGCCGCAAAAGTGACCGACACAGGTGGTGTTTATATGGTTCCTGCTTTTGCGGGATTAGGAGCCCCGCATTGGGATCAACATGCAAGGGGGACAATTACAGGGATTACACGGGGCACAAATTCTGGTCATTTTGCACGGGCTGCCCTTGAAAGTATTGCTTTTCAAACAATGGATGTATTGAAGGCAATGGAAGCAGATGCCGGTACCCCAATCAGTGAGTTGCGCGTAGATGGGGGTGCTACTGCAAATAATTTATTAATGCAGTTTCAGGCTGATGTTATGAAATGTAGGGTTATTAGGCCAAAAATTACAGAGGTGACTGCGCTTGGTGCAGCCTATCTTGCCGGACTTGCAACAGGTTTTTGGTCGAGCGTTGAAGAAATTTCAGAGCAATGGCAGGTTGAACGGAATTTCGAACCTGAAGATCTCGAAAATTATGATGATATTGTTGATGGTTGGAACCGGGCTGTAAGGTCCGCAAAAGCTAATGTGAATCTTTAGATATTATAATTATATATGGCACCTTTTACAGCTGAGTTTTTAGGTACAGCACTTGTTATTTTATTGGGTAATGGAGTTGTTGCTAATGTGGTTTTGACCGGTACAAAGGGAAACGGTGGAGGATTGATAGTAATCACCACAGCCTGGTCACTGGCAGTTTTTGTTGGGGTTGTTGTGTCGGCTCCTTATAGCGGTGCACATTTAAATCCTGCAGTTACTTTCGCGTTTGCAATCGCAGGGAAGTTTGAATGGGCACAGGTTCCAGGCTATATGTTGGCTCAGATGCTTGGTGCAATGCTTGGTTCTTTATTAGCTTGGTTCAAGTATAAAGATCATTTTGCAGTAACCGAAGACAAAGCATTAAAACTAGCTGCATTTTGTACCGGACCTGCAATTAGAAATACCTTTTCTAATCTTACAAGCGAAATTATTGGTTCATTTGTTCTTTTATTTGTGATATTTCATTTTACTAACGCCGAAATAGTAGATTCTAAAACACCGGTTGGTCTTGGATCCTTGGGAGCAATTCCAGTAATGTTTCTTGTTTGGTCTATCGGACTTTCCCTGGGAGGGACAACCGGATATGCGATTAACCCCGTGCGTGATCTCGGTCCGAGGATAATGCATGCTTTACTTCCGATTGCCGGTAAAGGAAACAGCGACTGGTCGTACTCCTGGATACCGGTTCTTGGACCTATGTTTGGTGCTGGTATGGCTGCTCTTCTATATTTGGTTTTGAATTAACACTTCAATAATTCCATAAGCTCAATTTTTCAAAGTCCGGAGAGATATTTTGAAAATTTTAATCATTACTAAACAAAGCCTTATAAAGGTTTTTACATTCAAAAGACTATTTTTTCTAAAAGACTAACAAAGGCGCATTATTACATGTAATTATTGAAAATGCGATTGGTGGAATCATAACAATTGATCAGCGGGGCTTAATGGAGTCAATAAATCCTGCAGCCTGTGCGCTGTTTGGGTATTCTGCTGAAGAGGTAATTGGCAAGAATATTTCTATGTTGATGCCTCAGCCGGATAAGGTCTTAATTAATGATTCTGATCGTTTAACTAGAGTAATATCTGTTGGTGTGCAAAAAATAGTCAGAGTCAAGTCTTATATTTACTAAAGGCAAAGCCTGAGAATTTCAAAAAAAACAAACGCACACTGACATTTATGACAAAATCGGAAATTAAATTCCTCGGAGGACCTCAGTCACGAAGAGAAGAACTTTTGTTCACCCTAGATATTTTTGCTCAGTTCATTAAAGGATTCAGGGCATTACATTTTATCGGACCTTGTATCACTGTCTTTGGATCCGCAAGATTTAAAGAAGATCATGAGTATTATGAATTAACAAGAAAAGCCTCTTCGGAGTTCGCAAAATTAGGTTTTACAATTATGACTGGTGGCGGACCTGGAATAATGGAAGCAGCAAATCGAGGCGCTAAAGATGTGGGCGGACGTTCAGTAGGCTGCAATATTCAGCTTCCTATGGAGCAGGGTGTTAATCCATACTGTGATAAATGGGTGGAAATAAAGCATTTTTTTGTTCGAAAGGTTATGCTCATCAAGTATTCATTTGCCTTTGTTGTAATGCCGGGTGGATTTGGTACACTCGATGAGTATTTTGAAGCAATTACTCTAATCCAGACAAAAAAAATCAGAGACTTTCCTATTATTATCTTTTGCAGGGACTTTCATCAGAAGCTACTTGAACATTTTGAGGTAATGAAAGAGATAGGTACAATTTCGGATACAGATATGAAGTTATTTCTTGTGACTGATTCAATTGAGGAGGCGGTAGAATTCATTCGGGAAAATAGCATAAAACGATATGGATTGAAGCATGAAGAAAAGATTAGGCCTTTTAGCTGGTTGTTTGAATCCAGATTTAGGTTCTAAGATTTTCTTGCCATTAGTTATTTATTCCAAATCAATAGAATCTTTTTTACTTAAAAATTACTGATATGATCGTAAACATTAAATTTAAGGAAAATGGGTTCAGGAGCTTGTTTTTTGTCTTTTTATGCCTTCTCCCAAACCTTTTTGTTTTTGGACAACAGCAAACCTTTGTTTACCATTCCGGAGAAATTGAAGTAAGCGGTTTTACAAATAATTATAACTGGAAGATGAAAACAGACAGTGTTGAATGTAAGGCTCTTATCACTCTTCAAAATAGGCAATTAAAGGCTATCAATAATTTAAATTTTACTGTTCCTGTACAAAAATTAAGTAGCCCCAATACATATATGGACAGGATAGCACATAGAACTCTTAAATCCTATCCATTTGATAAAATATATTTCAAGTACGTTAAATCAGATATACAGCCTTGGAAAGACAAGGATCAGTATCTGGTGAAAGCCAGTGGTAATCTGACAATTGCCGGTGTGACTCAGGCTATCAAAATGGACCTTATTGCTACAGTGATTAAAGATGGAACAATAGCATTCTCTGGAACTCATCAATTGAAGCTTAGTACCTATCAGGTAGTGCCCAAAAAGACGCTCATGGGCACTCTCAATACAAGTGATGATGTTACTGTTACGTTTGTTATCGGAGTAAAACCACTGATGTTATCCTCGGCAACTGGACATTGAATTTTGTATTAAAATGTATCATTCAAATTTTATTAGGATCTGGCAAAATGAAAATCAATAATCTAGTATATCTGTTTTCATCTTTCCTGATTTTACTTTTCCCTTTGCAGGGATGTAGTCAAAAAAAGATTGATAAGTCAAAGATTATCAAAGACTCTACCTTGAATGAATGGGATAAATCTATTCCCGGTAATTTCAGTTCTCAAACAAAATCAAAATTTGACAGTTTGGAGATTGGAATTTTTTTAAAAAAATTTCCCAGCTTAAAAAAGTACGAAAAGAATATGAATACTTTTTATAGTAAGAGAGAAATGGCTTACGCTTGGTTTGATAAGGAAGGGCTGATTGAGCATGCGTCTAATTTAACAGATAGAGTAAGAAACCTCCAATATGATGGCGTAAATAAGCAACTTCCTTATGTTCATGAGCTTGATTCCATGATTTATGAGGTCAGTATGGAGAATCCTCAAAAGTCTAATATTTTGAAATTAGAACTTATGCTTACAGCACAGTATTTTGCATTTGCCGATTTAGTTTGGGAAGGTATGGACGCCAGTATTTCCAAAAGTGTTGATTGGAATCTTCCTAGAAAAAAAGTTTCATATGAAGAGTTTTTGGATAGCATTCTAAAGACTGATCCTGAACAAATTAAAGACCTAAAAAGACCAGTTAACAGGCAATACGGATTATTGAGGAAATTCCTCGAGAATTACAGTGAACTTGAAGCAAAGGGAAATTGGTTTGTGATCAAGAATTCAAGTAAGGCATTAAGGCCAGGGGATAGTTCTGAGATTGTTTTACAGATTAAGCAAAGGCTTATTGAGCTTTCAGACCTTAAAATTAATAACGCCACTCAGTTATATGATGAAGACCTCAGAATTGCGGTAATTAGCTTTCAAAGAAGACACGGACTTAAAGATGATGGAATAATTGGCAAATCGACTATTGTAGAAATGAATGTTTCTTACAAAGAAAGGATAAAACAATTGATGGTCAACATGGAAAGAAGCCGCTGGGTTCCTGTTAGCCTTGATCGGGATTATCTTGTAGTAAATATTCCGGAGTTTAAATTACATGTCAATAGTGGTGATCAACTGCTATGGAGCTGCAATATAGTAGTAGGTAAACCAATCCATAAAACAGCAATCTTTAGTGGAGATTTAAAATATGTGGTTTTTAGTCCGTATTGGAATGTTCCTAGGAGTATAGTTGTTAATGAATTGCTTAAAGATATGAGGAAGGATCCTAATTACCTTGCTAAGCATAACATGGAAATTACTGGCTACAGAGATGGAATTCCTGAGATAAGGCAGAAACCTGGACCTTTAAACTCACTTGGTCAGGTGAAATTTCTCTTTCCGAATAATTACAACATGTACCTCCATGATACGCCAGCAAAATCATTATTTAATGAGCCCATTAGAGCCTTTAGTCATGGTTGTATGCGAGTTCAGGAGCCCTTCAAACTTACTCAGTTTCTATTGAGAAATGATTCATCCTGGGATGATGAAAAAATTAAGTTAGCCATGAATACAGGTAAAGAGCGTACCGTAACGCTCAGTCAAAAAGTTCCTGTATTTATTGTTTATTTTACTGCTTTTGTCGACAGAGATGGAAAGATAAACTTCAGAAATGATATTTATGAAAGAGATGATCGACTGGCAGAGATGATCATGAAATAGTAAGTTTCTGCTTACTGAAGGGATTCGTTTTTAGCATTAAGCTGGATTATGGCATTCTCTGATTCTGTCCCTGTGTTGAATATTTGGTTGAATTAAAAATGTCAGATCTTGTAATTCTTAGGCTATCCTGAATTATTATAATTTCATTTTGAGCTAAGTAGGATTAACGAAGGGTAAAATAGTATGGTTATTATTTTCAGATCAAGTTCTGAAGCCACAATGATTTAATATTTGAAAACAATACTTGCGATTTATAGGCTATTTCAGCCCTTTCCTCCGGTGTAGTTCCGGCAAGAAATCGTTGTCATTCCAGCTGGAACCTCCTAATTTCCAAAATTGTTGTCATTCCAGCGGAAGCTGGAACTCCTCCGACAAGGTTTATTTAACCCCTTGCAGTTTTTCATCGTTACAGGCAATTTTTTTGATTAAATCCCTGTCAGACACTTTGCTTTGTTCCTTAATCACATCCTGCAGACTGATTACAGGTTCATATCCAATTGAACTCAACATGATCACCAAATTTTTCAAGGAGAACTCATGATGCCTGAAGGTAATGTTAACCTGTTTTTTGAGAAAGTCAATTCGAGAACTGATAATAGAGGTGTTAATTTTGTAAAGATGCTCAAGCAACCATAAACAAGAACTACAGTGAATAGCGGGGATATAAAGTGTAATAACACTGATCGAATCGTCGGTATAGTCTACTAATTTACCTGAGATTTTTGGTTCGTCCAGGTAGTCGTAATGGGCAAGTTTATTAATCTGGGTTTTCCCCGGACTGTTATTGTAAGAGTAATAACTAAACAATTGATTTTCTGAAAGAATCTGGTATACACTCTGGCAGCCAATACAGCAAAATTCTTTTTCGTCAAAACTATATTGGTCATCATTACAATCATTTCCGCAGTGAAAGCACTGTATTGACAGTTTTGTATCAGCCTGTTTACTATAATTATTCATCCATTCAAAAATGATGTCTAATTCTTAGGCTTGAAATGATTCTGATTATACTATAGCGTGATCAGTATCACTATTTTTTTTAATGGGTGTTTCAATATGAATTGCAATTCTTCTTCTGATTAGTTTAAATATTTCTATCCAAATTACACTTGCAAAACCTGCAATAAAACAAAAAGTAAGGTCAATTGCCTCAAGAGGAACAAATTGGAAAATATTTTGTAACGGTGTAAAATAGATTGAAAGCAGAAGAACAAGCAATGAAATGCTTAGCATCAAAGGAATTAGGATATTTTTATATTGAATAGTTGTTAGTATAGAAAAGTAGAACGATCTATTAGAGAGTGTAAGAAAACTATTGCTAAATATGAGTGTGCTATAAATGATGGTTCTAACTTCTGCTATTGAATGGTCGTTTTGCATATAATAATAACCTAGGCCCAGGCAAAATGCGGTAATTATAATTCCTTGTATAATACTCATCGATAGCTCATGAAATGAGAAAAAACTCGAACTTAATTTTCGGGGAGATTTATTCATCGAATCTGGTTCGATAGGCTCATTCTCAAAAATTATAGAGCATGTGGGACCCATAATTAGTTCCAGGAATATTACATGAACTGGAGTGAAAATATTGGTGTATTTCCAAAAAAGCAGTAATGGAACAGTGACTATTAATATGATGGGGATATGGATTGAAATTATATACTGAATAGCTTTTTTTAAATTTTCATAAATTCTTCTGCCTATGGCGATGGCTTCGACCATGTGTGATAAATCATCATCGATCAGCACCAGCGAAGAAGCCTGTCTGGCAACTTCAGAACCTTTTTTACCCATTG
>JBIIRT010000172.1:0-5022 GCA_044341405.1 Daejeonella sp.
GCGATAGTAATGTTGAAAAATACCGCAAACTATTAACAAAATAAGCGGCAAACCGATGTTCAAGAACCGCCAAAATATTTTTTCCTGTCGGATTTTTGCACGATCGAGTAATCTGAGTTTAATTTCTTTGTTTCGCAAAGTAATAATACCTGAATCATCGTATAAATAATCTGCAGCGTTCAAAAGAAAATTCTTATTTGCATACTGCTCTCCTGTAAAACGGTCGAATCCCAAAGGATAAGAAGAGCCATCTGTGTTATTAATCTGGTTTTTAAAGATATCTCCGTCGGCAATGACAATCATTTTCGCCGGACTGGCATTTTGTGGGATAGCTGATGGCTCTGTTATACCGGATGGAATAGGCCGATTCTTGAAGTTTGATGGAAATATTCCTTCGATAAGCACGCCGACAGGCTTAGATTCAGACTGAAACTGTTTGGGATTAGGTTCTTCTTCCACCATTTGAAGCGAAAGCAATACCGGAACATCCAAAGAACGATTAAAAGGAGATGAAGATAGAATTACTTCCGAATTCAAGCCTTTCACTTTGATAAGGTCAATAGTTCCTGGAAACTCAGAACGTATCCCATCTAAATTCTTAACCAGAGGATGGGTTGAAACCGGAATAAATACCGGATAGAACAACCATGGTAATAAAGTTACCTGAGATTGCCCACCTACATCCCCCACATTTACAGGAATCTGTGCACAATTCATATCTGCAAGAAGTGTGTAATTCAACCTAACACCATATTTAAAAAGCATATCATCAAGATTAAGCTTTTTAGCAAATGCCAATTGCTCGGTAGCACCGCGAAGGCTGTCAAGATCTGCGCTCACCTGATCTAGCGACCAAATTAGACTTCCTCCTTTCATCAGAAAATAATCAATCTTATATTTTTCAGCTTCAGTAAAGGGATTTTCCGGTTTCGCAACAATCAATACTTTCAACTGATCGAGGCCGGCAAAAGTTATTGTGTTTAAATCAACACGTCCTACTTCATAGGAATCTCCCAATGATTTCATGGCATCACTCAGCTGCTGATCGCTTAATTCACCATGGCCTTCGGTAAAACCAATTCGACCTGATTCACTTTTACTGATCTTTTTGATTGCACTGGCAAAGGCATATTCCAGATTTTGTATCGAGTTGTTGAGCACTTCTTCCGGACTTGCGCCGGCTCTTGATTGCAGCAGCTTAACCGGAATCTGTCTTCCTTTATAGGTAATTAAAGCTGCCGGAAAAATGATTTTTTGCGACATCCCATCCTCTGTTTTAACGCTGAGATTAGTGGGCTCAATACCTTTTTCAATTAATAACTGATAGGCCTCTTCCTGGGATTTCTGCTCTCCGGAAAGTGGGTTAACAAAATCAAATTTTAGATTTGAGTTTGAATATGATTTAAAATCCCGGAGCATGTCCTCCGTAGAATTTCTCAATCGCTTGAATCCAGCCGGGAAATCCCCTTCCAGGTAAACTGTGATTTGAACATCATCATCCAGACCTTTTAAGATAGTTTTGGTAATATCCGAAAGAGTATATCGCTTCTCAGCTGTAAAATCTATCCGGCTGAAGAAAAATGAAGAAAGTACGTTTAACAGGATGATACCTACTATTGCAAGAATCATCCCATTCAAATCTTTTTTACGTCTATTTACCATTTCCTTGCTCCTAACACTGTTTTGGTGAATAAAAGAAACAATCCGGCAAAACTTAAAAAGTAAATAAAATCACGGCTATCCAGCACTCCCCTGCTAATTGATTGATAATGTTGGTTAATACCCAGTCCGGTTATGCTATTCTCGAAATTTTGAAATACGATTAGCTTACTGATGGAATCAAAGGCAGAGAAACTAAGAAAACAGAGAAAAACAGACAGCGTAAATGCAATGATTTGATTTTTGCCTAAGGAAGAAGTAAATAGTCCGATAGAAGTAAATACCCCTCCCAATAGAATCAAACCGAGGTATGAGCCGATTACTGCTCCAGTATCAATATTACCTTTAGTAATTCCTAACTGATAAACGCTTATGTAATACACAAGAGTTGGCACGAGAGTCAGGATTACAATCAGCAAGGATGCTAAGAATTTACCAAGAACTATTTGCCAATCGCTCAAGGGGCGGGTAGCCAGTAATTCGAATGTACCATCTTTTTGTTCTTCTGCCAATGAACGCATCGTGATTGCAGGAATCAGGAACATAAACAGGTAAGGAACCACATTGAAAAAGCTATCCAAACCTGCATAACCATAATCCAGAATACTTGAATCAGGGAAAACCCAAAGAAAAAGTCCGGTAACCAGCAGAAACACGGCCATAGAAATATAGGCAGCCAATGAGCTGAAAAATCCAATTATTTCTTTATTCAGAATACTTAACACGCGATATAATTTTACTAGATCAATTTAAAAAAACTCAATGAACAGTTGAACCGGTTAATTCAATAAATATATCCTCCAAACTTTTACTCTGATGCGTTACTTTAAGGTTGTTCAGCTTATCATTAGCAACTATTTTACCTTTGTTGATGATTATAACCTGTTCACAAACAGCCTCTACTTCCTGCATGATATGAGTTGATAGTATCACTGTTTTCGTTTTACCAAGTTCAGTGATCAGATTCCGGATACCAATTACCTGATTGGGGTCGAGTCCGGAAGTAGGCTCATCAAGAATCAAGACAGAAGGATCCGAAAAAATAGCCTGAGCAAGTCCCAAACGCTGTCGGTAACCCTTAGACAGGGTACTTATCTTCTTATTTTGCTGATCCCCTAATCCGCAGAGTTCAACAACCTCATTTATACGTTTTTTGGGATTTTCATGCTTGTAAACTGAACCAACAAAAGCAAGGGCTTCACGGACATACATGTCAAGATAAAGCGGATTATGCTCTGGTAGGTAGCCAATATTACGGCGTACTTCCATAGAGTGCGTCGTTATATCCATTCCGCAAACAGATGCTGTTCCAGCGCTTTGGGGAATATAGCAGGTTAAAATTTTCATTGTTGTGGATTTACCGGCACCATTTGGCCCTAAAAAACCAACAACACTTCCCGGGGAAGTCTGAAAAGAGATTCCATCAATTGCATTCTGTGATCCGTAAGTTTTACTCAGGTTGTCTACAAGGATACTCATGGTTCAAAGTTAGTTATTGAAATGAGAATGGAGAATGGAGAATGGAGAATTAATTGCTATTTTAAAAAACCTGAATCACATTAATCAAAAGAAATTATTCAAAAACTTATAACCTATTACTATAACCTAACACTAAAACCCTAAAACTTCCAACTAATAACTCAAAATATACTCTTCAATACTATCTTTGTAAGGTTATGAGCAAAAACACAGACGAACTATTTAAAAATGTGGTATCACATACCAAGGAATATGGTTTTGTATTCCAGTCGAGCGAGATATATGACGGCTTAAGTGCGGTATATGATTACGGACAGCTCGGATCTGAGCTAAAGAACAACCTGAAAACATACTGGTGGAAGAGCATGGTTCAATTGAACGAGAACATCGTAGGAATTGATTCTGCTATTTTTATGCATCCAAAAGTATGGAAAGCGAGTGGGCATGTGGATGGCTTTGCTGATCCAATGATTGATAATAAAGATTCAAAAAAGCGTTATCGTGCTGATAATTTATTGGAAGATAAGATTGTCAGATACATTAAAGATGGTAAAATTGAAAAAGCGGATAAGCTGCAAACGGATATGGAAGCTGCTTTATCTGCCGATAATCTGCCCCGATTAAAGGAACTGATTGAAGAACATGAAATCGTTTGTCCGGTTTCAGGAACCCGCAACTGGACAGAAGTGAGACAATTTAACCTCATGTTTTCTACCCAGATGGGTGCAATGGCCGAAGGATCTGATGAGGTATATCTACGTCCTGAAACTGCACAGGGAATTTTTGTAAACTTCCTGAACGTTCAGAAATCTGGCAGAATGAGGATACCTTTCGGAATCGCACAAATAGGAAAAGCCTTTCGTAATGAAGTCATTGCCAGACAGTTCATCATGCGTATGCGGGAGTTTGAGCAGATGGAAATGCAGTTTTTTGTGAAACCTGGAACAGAAATGGAATGGTATAATCATTGGAAAGATGCCAGGCTAAAATGGCACCTTGCTTTAGGTACTCCAGCTGAAAAATATCGTTATCACGACCATACCAAATTGGCACATTATGCCAATGCAGCAGTTGATATTGAATTTGAGTTCCCATTTGGATTTAAAGAAGTAGAAGGAATTCATAGCCGTACAGATTTCGATCTTACTCAGCATGAGAATTTCTCTGGGAAAAAGCTTCAGTATTTTGATACCGCCGAGAATAAAAATTATGTTCCTTATGTGATTGAAACATCCATTGGATTAGACCGTTTATTCCTATTAACTCTTTGTAATGCTTATGAAGAACAGGACCTGAGTAATGAAGAAAAGCAGGATTCACGTACTGTTTTACACTTGCATCCATGTCTTGCACCTGTAAAAGCAGCCATATTCCCATTAACAAAAAAGGACGGTTTACCAGAAAAAGCACGTGAGATAATGGACCTTCTCAAACTAGATTTCAACTTGCAATATGATGAAAAAGATTCCATCGGAAAAAGATATCGCAGGCAGGATGCAATTGGAACTCCAGTTTGCATTACCGTAGATCACCAAACGCTAGATGATAATACGGTTACCATTCGGCATCGCGATAGCATGGAACAGGAACGTGTGCATGCAGATCAGTTGGAGAAGATTGTTTCTGATCTAGTGAGTTGGAAGAATTTATTAAAATAGGGTTAGGATTAGGGGATTTCTTAGGTACCATGCCTCCCTCTCCTTTGGAGAGGGTTGGGGTGAGGCCCCCTATTGTCCGGATTAGGATTCAAGGATTAATGGATTAGAGGATTTCTTAGGCAACATACCTCCCTCTCCTTTGGAGAGGGTTGGGGTGAGGCTACTTATTGTCAGGATTAGGATTCAAGGATTAATGGATTAGAGGATTTCTTAGGAAACATACCTC
>JBIIRT010000056.1:0-17443 GCA_044341405.1 Daejeonella sp.
TATTGGCGATGCACTCACCAATACGATTTTCTCAAATGTTACATTTAGCCTAAAAGGAGTTGGAACCAATGAAAACAAAGCCTTTATTGAAGCATTTAAAACCCTTAATCCGAAAAACAAGGAATTGCTTTCCTTCCTTGAGGAAGGGAAATCGAAAATCATAAACTACTACGCTAGCAATTGTGATTTTATAGTAAAAGATGCCGAAACACTTGTAAAGCTAGGGAAATTTGATGAAGCTATTTACAAACTTTCACTCATTCCAGAAGTTTCGCAAAACTGTTATTTTACTTGTTTAGACCGAATGGCATCAATTTATCAGCAAAAAATTGATGCTGATTGTAAGGTAAAGTTTAATGAAGCAAAAATAAGCTGGACTGCATCACAAACTCCAGCAGGTGCTGAAAAAGCTGGAGATATTTTGAGTTCAATAAACCCAATGGCTATTTGCCAAACTGAAGTTTCTGATTTTGTTAAAACGATAGATGCTAAATTAAAGGCAGATGAAAAGGCTAAGTGGCAATTTAAGATGAACCAATATGCCGATAAAATAGCTTCACAAAAAGAAGCGGTAAGAATAGCTGAGGAGAAAGGAAAACGCGACGACATCTATAGAGAAAATCAATCTCAGCGAGATGCAGTTCTCCAGGAAAAACAATTATCCAGAAATTTGGAACTGGATAAACTTCGGGCAAGTTCATACAGAGAGATAGCTTTAGAGCAAGCTCGAAACCAACCAAAAACGATTACTTACAGCAAAGTTTATTGGAGATGATTGTGGACTATTCTGAAGGAACAAAAAACAATCTAACCTTATGAAAAAAATATTAATTCTTTTTAATCTTTTAATATCCCTGTCTGCATTCGGTCAAGCCTTTAATGAGGATAAAACATCAATGACTAACTTCATTAAACGAATGTACAAAGCCACACCTTTTGACGGAGTAAAAATCGTGGATGATTACGATAATCAGTACCTGGTTTCAGTTCTTAGTCTAGATAAAACTAAATACACAAATCCATCCATAATGAACCGTGTGGCACAGGTAAAAGCTCAATCACAAGCCAATACTTTTTTAAACGGTGCTACAATATCTATTGAAATGGTTGTCAATACTAAAGAAACTGTTGGTCAATCAACTAATACTGTTACCGTTGTTGAATCGATAGAAAAGATAAAACAAAATTCGGTGGGTTTTACGAAAGGATTGGAGTTATTGACAAATTATGACAGTGAAGATGGACTTAGGGTAATCTTTGTCTATTCACGAGAAATACTAAATGAACTTAAAAAAATTAAATAATTTGAAAATTGAAAAATCTATTATTTATCCTACTTTTTTTATTGAGTTTTAATAGTTTTTCACAAGATGACAAGGTCGTAACTATAGTTGTTAGTGGAAAAGGGAAAACACAAGATGAAGCTAAGCAAAATGCATTTAGAAGTGCTATTGAGCAAGCTTTTGGGACATTTATATCGTCCAAAACAGAAATATTAAACGATAGTTTAGTTAAGGATGAAATCATTTCAGTGGCTAATGGGAATATTCAAAAATTTGATATTATATCAGAAAATGAAACGATTAACAAAAGCTACGAGATTACTTTAAGGGTCACATTATCAATAAATAAGTTAATTTCATTTGTAGAAAGTAAAGGAGGAACCGTTAGTTTAAATGGAGGGGCATTTAGTTTTAACGTTAAAAAAGAAGACTTTTATAGTACAACAGAGGCTAGTGCCATAACTAATTTTCTTAATTCAAGATTCGATTCACAAATTTATTTTGATTTTACGCTACTAACGAAACCTCCTAAAGTTAATGGTGAGAACTATTCCATTGAGCTTGAAGTAGGAATAAAGGCCAATGAAAACCTATTTGCTTTTTTTTCGGACTTTGTTAAGCTACTTAAAAATGTATCCTTGGATGAGGCGACAGTTGCTTTTCGAAAGCAATCGAATTTGCCTCTATATAAAATTGAGATATTAGGTGTTGGGACTTACTATCTTAGAAATCCTTTTTCTTTTAGTGAAATTAATGGATTAGACAAATACTTGTATTATAAGACCTGTGACTTCAGGATTGTATCAAACCCTGAATTCGAATTGCCAAACTCGTATGAAATGATAAAATCAAATGTTATTGCAAACAATTTTATTATAAAAAATATTCAAAAATCTCCTAATGCAGGAGTTTATTGGAAGTGGTTGCCTTATGTATATTCTGATGAATCTGAAGAATC
This sequence comes from Daejeonella sp., assembly GCA_044341405.1. Taxonomy (GTDB): domain Bacteria; phylum Bacteroidota; class Bacteroidia; order Sphingobacteriales; family Sphingobacteriaceae; genus Daejeonella. The sequence continues at coordinate 2,242 of JBIIRT010000056.1, forward strand.
CAATGAGTCTAAAAGGGCATTTGAAAACTATTTAAAAACTACTGAGAAAATTAATAATAGCTTAGAGCTTAGATTTGATTATCTTAAAAATATTCCTAAACAGTCGGAATTAAATAAATATTCAGAGTATATGGGTTCTATGATCAATAATAACAGGGTTGATTATAATCTGGTTTTAAACCTTGAGTTAAAGTTTTCAAAAAGTGATTTCGAAACATTAGATTCATTTACGGTTATTCCTGAGCTTCATAAGTATTAATTACATCAAATTAATCGTAAACCATTTATTCTTGATTACTTCAATTTGTAAGCAGCAAAAGAAAAAAAATTATAGGCTAAATAGGTAGTGAAACCGAATTGTTAATTGGTGCTGTCCTTTATTATTAAATTAGTATTACGTTAAGCAGTTATCTTTTAAATATCAGCCAAAATTTAGAATATTTTTAAATGATGGCGAAGAAAAATCAATCTATTTTTATTATGCATAAATTTTTATTCTCTTTTTTACTTACAATCTCAACTCTGGGGGTATATGCTCAATCCTTCAATGATGAAAAAACCTCGGCAATAAATTTTGTAAAGCGGGTTTATAACTCAGCTCATTTTGAAGGAATTAAGAAACTAGAAGGGGAAGAAAGAAATTATTATGCCGTAGCTGTTGTATTAATGAATATCCCTAAAGACTCTGTACTTAGTGCAGGTTCTAAGGCACAATTAAAAGCTCAGCTTGTTGCGGAACAAGGTTTTGCCGAACCATGTATAAAGTTTGAAATGATTGATAGAATTGAAAAAGGTAATCAAAACACGTATCTTTTCTTATGCACAACGCTTGAAGAATTTATCACTGAAATGATTAAGAAAAAAAGTATTGACGGTGCACGCATCATTTCCGCTCCCGGCAATAAATATGTGGTTAGCACTATAACTTTAGAAAACGCAAAATATATTAGCTCTGAAATGCGAGATAAAGCTGCATTTATGAAAGCAAAACAATTGGCAAACACCTTGGTAAATGGTTCCAACATCACTTCAGAACAAATAATTAGGACTGACGAAACCGATAAAAGAACTGAAACAACTAGTACAGAAGTAGTTAAAGAACATGCCATGGGATTTATACAGGGTTTAGAATTGCTTTTTGTTAAAGAAATCACACAAAACAAAACAACCTACTCGTATTACTCAAAATTTTAAAATGAAAATGAAAGAATTCAAAATAATAGCAACACTGTTTTTTATCTTATTTGCTGCTAAAAATGGGTTTTCGCAAGCAAACAACAAAGAAGTAACAATTACCTCAAGTGGTAGTGGTAAAACATTAGAAGATGCTAAACAAGCTGCTTTGCGTAGTGCCACAGAACAGGCCTTTGGAGCTTTTATTTCATCCAAAACAGAAATGTTTAATGATCAGGTGGTGGCAGATCAAATGTCATCGGTTTCGAGTGGGAATATAAAATCGTATGAGGTTTTAAATGAATCCCAATTACCTGATATGAGATGGGGAGTTACATTGAAAACAATCGTTTCAGTAGATAAACTTACGAGTTTTGTTCAAGCAAGAGGAATAAATATTGAAGTTCAAGGTGGATTATTTGCTATAAACATCAAGCAACAATTGCTAAATGAACAAGGTGAGATTAATACAATTACTGACATGATTGGTTTGCTTCATGAATCCTTTCAATCATCATTTGATTATACAATTAAAAGCAGTGACCCAAAATCATTAGACGCAGAAAGTAAAAATTGGGAAATACCATTAGAAATCATCTCCAAGTGCAATAAAAACATTGATTTCTGTGCTAATTATTTAAGCAAAACCCTTTCTGCAATTTCATTGAAAGAAGATGAAGTTCAAACCTATACTTCATTAAAAAAACAAGTATATACAGTTACTGTAAATCATAACGGTAATTCACAAAAAATATACTTACGCAAACAAAGTTCTATTGATGCTATAAATTCTTTGACTCAAAATTGGGAATTTTATGTCCGTAATTTTGTCGTAAATTCTGGAGAAAATCAATTTATCGGCAAGGGGCAAGTATCGAATTTACATAAATTTAGTGAAAGGGTAAACAGTGATTATGAATATGAATTGTATGGGATTTTTAATGACCTTATCATTAGATTCCCTACGCAAGGAAATACAGTAGGTACATTTTCTTATGATGATAAAAAAACTCTGAGCCAAATAGAAAAAATATCAGGTTACCTGATAAAACCAAGAGGTGTAGTTTCAATGATCAAAAATGGAGGCTATGTAATTTATGATCCAATTGAAGGAGGTTATAAAATTGGGATTGGAGTCCAAGAAAAAAAGGTGACTTATGTAAGTAATGAATTTCCAGCCTATTATGATTTCAAAATAGGAGACGAAATAGTAAGTATAAATGGCAAACCGTACGAAAATTTTGACCAAATAAAAACTGCTATGTTAAACTTTCCAAAAGGAAACGTGATCATGAATGTAAAAAGAGGTGAGGATGTTGTTAAGATTAAGGTCATGCCTAGATATATTCAACCAAGAGAAGGTTTAGTACTTGCTATTTATGACATTAGAAATGAGAGCAAACCTGCCGCTTATGGAACAAGAAGTGTTGGCGTATGGAAAGATGCAAAAAAAGTTTGTGAAGATTCTACTTTAAATGGTTTTGATGATTGGCGTTTACCTTCAAAAAATGAGCTTCAATTGATTTTTGACAATTTTTATTCGTTTGGTTTAGGTGGCTTAATTGATGGTAACGGGTATTGGAGTGGCGATAGCCGGGATGATTCTGTGAGTGTAAAAGCGCTTTATTTAGATTTAAAACAGAAGAAAATGCATGCTGCAGACATTGAGGCTAACACTTTTAGATTTGTTCGAGCAGTTCGAACTTACTAGAATTACTAACGTTATTTAAAGTTTAATTGAATAAAAAAATGATTGCAACAATTAAAATATGATTCAATACGTTAAACTGATTTTTGTAGTTGTTTTTCTACTATTTACCAAAAATAGTTTTGCTCAAGACCGTTACTTTACATGGTTTGACCTAGGGACACATTTTCGGATTAGAATAACCTAGAAACCTACGAATTACAAACTGAAATCCTTAGCTGGATAATTATAAACTATGCAAGCTTACTTATATCGAACTCAGTTAATGTTAGTGTATTGTTTTTGAACTTCATCATTGTACAAACTCTATAGAGGCTGCGCAAAACTTTACGGACGGCGGGAGGAGTCTGAAGACTCCTCATCATTGGTCAATCCGTAGAGGCGTTGCGCTAATTCGAAGGACAGTTGGGATTAATTATTCCCCCCACCCACTAAATGCAATTTAGTCTGACGCCCATCAATGTACCAGAATCCGTTTTTATCAAAATAGCCATTTTGTTCTAGCATAAAGCGTACCGGCTTATTCCATTCTTTAATGTCAACAGCCGCATTTAATTCAATGGAATAAGCAGTTTGAAAATACATGGGATAATCACCGCTACCCGGAACACCATTTTGCTGGTCCCATAATCCGATGGTTGGTCCTGCAGCATGACCATGAAAGCCAAGGGGGTGGGTATAGATTGTTCCGTTGATATTTTCCTGTTTGGCCTGGGCCAGGGCGGCTGCAAGAATCTGATTTCCTGTTCTGTTTTCTTTGAACTGACTGGTTAGGATGTCCTGTAAGCGGTTGGCTTTGGCTAAGCCTTCAGTTAAAAAGACTGGTGCTTCTTTTTCTCCTGGAGCAAGCACATAGGCATGCTCCTGAACATCCGTATTCAAACGAAGGTAGCTTATGCCAAAATCGACATGCAGCAGATCGCCTGTTCTGATCACATTATCCTGATCTTTCGATTCTTTAGAAAATGCTTTTAGATGATCAAAGGCTACCTGATCATTTCTCTGGATATTAACTGAGGGATGAAACCAGGTGGATAATCCCATATCATTCACTTTCTGTCTGAACCACCATACCAGGTCATCGCTAGTGGTAATACCTGGAGTGATCACTTTACTGCTAAATCCTTCAGCAATAATTTTATGAGTTATGCTGTTCAATTGAGGATAGATCTGCATTTCGCGTGGAGTTCTGGTTTCTAACCATGCTACTGCCAGATCTGAAGCAGAAACTATTTTAGCTTTGTTTTCAGCGGTAAGCTTTTGGGTCAACTCCTCGAAATCGGTGTGATCGATGCCATCTGCCTGTCCGAAATGTTTGGAGGTGTTCAAGCCTATTTTTTCAGGTTTATATTGCCCGATGATATGGTTCAAGGCATCCCATTGGTCCGGGAATTTTTTCATATCCCATTGAGCTTCAATTTCATCGCCAACATTATATCTGGAAATTGCAAGTTTCTTAAAGACCTTGGTATTTGGGTTATTATAAAATACCAGAATGGTTCGGCGTCTTGCATTTAACCAGGTTGCCGGAAGCATGGTTCTGATGATAGGATCTTCATTGTATTCCCTCGAAACGATCACCCACATATCGATCTTGTTTTTATCCATCAGGGATGGCAAGAGATTGTTTAGCCTGTCGGCCAATAGTTCATCGATAACTTTGGCCTGTGCTTTCAGAGGTAAAATCTGGGCCTGGGTAGCTACACTGATCAGTATAAATGCTAGCAATCCGAATAATTTCTTTACCATATTTAAGTTTATGATTGTATTTGAGGTCTATTGAAACTCAAATATTGGTATAATTTTTCAAAAATTGCTGGGAACGCGTCTCTGCGAGATAACTCTTCTAATTAAACAAAGCCCCCTAAATTTGTCTCTGCGAGACAAACGATCTAAAAAAATACTCTCGCAAAGACGCTAAGGGTTTTCAATTAGTATGAAATTTCGTTTCCGTCATTGCTTTGCGTCTCTGCGTCTCTTCGAGATAACTCTTCTAAATAAATAAACCCCCTAAATTTGTCTCTGCGAGACAACCCATCTCATCTAAAAAAAATACTCTCGCAAAGACGCGAAGACGCTAAGGGTTTTCAATTAGTATGAAATTTTGTTTTCGTTATTGCTTTGCGTCTCTGCGTCTCTGCGAGATAACTCTTCTAAATAAATAAAGCCCCTAAATTTGTCTCTGCGAGACAAACGATCTAAAAAAACACTCTCGCGAAGGACGCAAAGACGCTAAGGGTTTTCAATTAGTATGAGATTTAGTTTCCGTCATTGCTTTGCGTCTCTGCTACGGATAAAAGGCTGTTATATGTTGTCCTTAAATAATAAAATTGGCTCAAAAAAAACAAAAAAGCCACAAAGCAAAGCTTAGTGGCTTAAAATTTAATGGAATTTTACCTGATTAAATTATTTAGGTAAAACTACAGAGTCAATCACGTGAATGACACCGTTGCTAGCACCAAGATCGGTTGCAACAACGGTAGAAACTCCACCTTTCTCATCAGTCAGAATCACTTTTCCGCCTTTTAGTGAAGCAGTTAAAATTCCACCACTTACAGTTTTTACTTTTAATGAACCTTTAGCATCCTTAATAGCTTTTCCAACTGCTGCAGCATTCAAGTTACCTGCAACTACATGATAAGTTAATATTTTAGCTAAAGTAGCTTTGTTCTCAGGCTTCAATAAGGTTTCAACAGTTCCAGCAGGCAATTTTGCGAATGCAGCATTTGTTGGGGCAAATACAGTAAAAGGACCAGCGCTTTGTAAGGTTGCTACTAAGTCGGCAGCTTTTACAGCAGCAACTAAAGTAGTGTGATCACTAGATCCTACAGCAACATCAACGATAGTCTTTTGAGCGTTAGCAGAAAACGCAATTGATAATGCAGCAAACAATGTTAAGGCAATTGATTTAATTTTCATTTTTCTATTTTTAATTAGTGTGTAGGGATTTACGCAGATTCCAATTGAATAGTTTTTAGAAATTGATAATTATTTTGAAAAGAATTTAATTTCATATAAAAAACAGTATGAATGTATGTTTACAGGTGTTTTATTTTAAAAAAATCTTTATAAATTAATTTATTGAAATCTTAAAAATCATCCCAAGGTATTTTATCTTAGAGAAAGAATTTAAACTAGCCTACAGCTCCAGTAATGAACAAAAACTTTCTTCCATGGATTGTATTAGCATTACTGTTTGTTGCTACAGGTTTAAGTTTTTTAGACCGTCAGGTTTTATCGATGACTATCATAAAGATTCAGGCTGAATTTAAATTTTCAGATGTTGAATATGGCTTTGTAAATACCGCTTTTTTAATCAGCTATGCTTTGATGTTTACTGTTGGTGGCAGATTAATCGATACCTGGGGTAGCAAAATTGGTTTGGCGGTAGCTGTTGGGATTTGGTCTTTGGCATGCGGACTGCATGGTGCGATGACCAGTTTTTATCAATTGATAGCATTCCGCTTTTTACTGGGAATGGGAGAAGGGGCTTGTTTTCCTGGAGCAGCAAAAACAGTTTATGAATGGTTTGATGAAAAGAAGCGTGGATTAGCCAACGGTATTGCCATTGGCGGTGCTGCCATGGGCGCCGTAATTGCTCCACCCTTGATCATCTTGATTTCAAGTCAATTTGGTTGGAGATGGAGTTTTATCATCCCGGCTATAGCCGGAATTGTTTGGGTTATTATCTGGCTGTATATTCCCTGGGGGGGAAATAGTCACACGAAAAAAAACCAGAGCATTGTCAAGCAATCCGTGATACCTTTTCTTACCATTCTGAAGAACAGGGCAGCTTGTACCTTCATTCTGATTCGATTTCTGCTTGACCCCGTTATGTATTTTATTATGTTTTGGGTTCCTAAATATCTTCATGCCGAGCGGAATGTTTCTTTCGAACAAATTGGGAACCTCTTCTGGATTCCTTTCCTTGCTTTAGGGATATCCAATATTATTGGGGGATGGTTTTCGGATAGACTTGTTAAAAATAATTTTTCTATTAATCGTGCCAGGAAAACAGTGATGGGTATTGCAGCTTTACTTACTGTAGTGGCACCGTTTATCGCATGGGTTTCATCAGTAGAAATGGCTGTCGCATTAATGGCTGTAATCATGTTTGCTCATGGTTTTTGGATCACGAATTACATCACTGCCATTTCAGATATTTTCGGTAAAAATGGTACATCAACCGTAGTTGGACTCTCAGGTACAGCCGGTGCAATTTCAGGCTTAATTATTAACCCATTAATCGGATTGATTGTACAAAATTATTCATATACCCCAATTTGGATTGCATCCGGCATTTTATACCCATTGGCTTTTATTCTTCTTATTGTTTTTATCCGGAAGATTCAGCCCTTTGAATTGAGTCATAAACAGATACTTAATTAGTCAAAATATAATAGATCATCATTAATAAAATGGAGAAGAATTTACAAAATGAGTCGCAAATAAGCTCTAAACCTCGTATTGTGCGGAGAAAGCAAACAGTAGCAAGAATTGGTGTGTTTGGTGTAGGTTATTATAAGTACTGGAGCCAGTTTGATGGACTATTAGATGCCCTGAAAGCCAAGCAGGATGTTTTTCTCAAAAAACTGGAAAAACATGAGGTAGAGGTTATAGATTTTGGGATCGTGGATAATGTTAAAAGTGCCTATGATCTGGTTCCGGTATTAAAGGCAGCAAACCTGGATCTGATCTTTTGTGATATGCTCACTTATGCTACTTCCAGTACTTTCGGAACGATTATCAGAAGTATTGATGTGCCAATTGTCATGGTGGCTTTGCAGCCGGATAAAGCAATGGATTATGCAAAAGCCAGTACATATATGCAATTGTATAACGATGATATATGCTCTTTGCCTGAATTTGCAGGTGTAGCAGTCAGGATGGGTAAAAAGGTGCCTGAAATGATTATCGGCACATTGCATGATGATCCACAATCTGATTTGGAAATAGAAGAATATTGTCGGATTGCCAAAGTTTTACATGAGGTCAAAACAGTAAGAATAGGGCATATTGGGCATCCAATTGAAGCCATGCTTGATATGCATACAGATGCTACCATGATTACTGCTCATTTTGGGGCGCATGTAATTCAATGTGAGGCCCATGAAATTGTTTCGCACTATAATATTGTTAGCGATAGCGAACTCTTTGCCGCAAAAGAACGAATCCTTGATTTTTTCGATACACCTGATCCCGTCTCAGATCCTATATCAGAAAAGCTGAAAGAAGAAGATTTGGTTACTGCCGCAAAAGTTACTGTAGCCCTTGAAAAATTTGTAGATGAAAAGCAATTGGATGGTTTGGCTTATTATTATGAAGCTGAGGATAACAGTACTACGCGATTAGTAATGTCTAATCTGACTGTAGGAAATTCCCTGTTAACCGGTTCGGGCTTTCCGATGTGTGGCGAATCAGATCTCAAAACCTGCCTTGCTATGTTGATTATGGATCGACTGGATATTGGAGGTAGTTTTGCTGAGTTTCATCCGGTAGATTTTATAGACGATTTTGTGTTGGTAGGCCATGATGGTCCCCATAATGTTGCCATTGCTGAGGGCAGACCTGTTTTACGAAGTCTGAAAAAGTATCATGGTAAACCTGGATTTGGAGCCGGTGTGGAGTTCAAGATAAAAGAAGGACCTATTACTATATTAAGTATCAGCTCAACTTTTGAGGGTAAATTCAAATTTGTTGTTGCTGAAGGGGAATCTGTTAAAGGTCCGATTCCGGCAACCGGTAATACGAATACCCGTGGCTATTTTAAGGAAAATGTAAGGTTATTTATTCGCCGATGGACTATGGAAGGGCCTACACACCATTTTGCTCTTGGCGTTGGTCATCATGCCGAAACCATAAAGAAAATTGCTAATTATCTGAATATTGAATGTGTAATTATTGATTAAGAGATATGGGTATATGGGTTGCATAATGCCATCAAGGTTTTAAACATACTAGCCTTGCGCAGCTAAGATTTTTATAAACTCAATAAATCAAAACTACGGGTGTATTTGAGAGTCACACTCTGCGTATCCATCAGGTCAAGCAAATCTTTATCTTTTACGATATTGAATACCACAAATAAACCATTATTTGCATTTTGAAGCCAGCCAAATCTTGCATTTACAGAAGTAATTCTCGATCTGTTGTTATATTGAACCAGGCTCTGAATAAACATACGGGGGGTAAATGAATAAGCCAGACGATTCCCAAGTATAACTGCTTTCAATTCTCCGTTTGGCAGGTTTAATATATTGTAGTTAACAATGGCCGATGAATTCAATTTATCTCCAACTCTGGCTTTTACAGTTGCCGTTGAGGCTATTCTGTCTCCTCCAAAATATCCTCCTATAATTGTACGCGCATTCAATGAGACTGCTTTGTTTTGATTTGTCATCATAACCACTTGCAGTTCATTATGCTTATAGGTACCCCTGGGCACTGAAACCCCTGATAATTTAAAATCCTGTACCACCCCTTCGGTTGTGTAATTAACGCCAGAATGTATTTCAAGACCGCTTTTCCAAACCCAATGATTATCAATATGGAGGTAGCTGGTAACTAAATTTCCTTTAAAATCTGAATATTGCCTGAAGGAGATATGAGGCCTGAGTTCCATAAGATTAAATAAATTATCCGGCCTCCATCTATGCTGTATAAAAAATTCAGGTTTCCTGAAAGCACTCCTTTGAAGAAAACCTACTTCCGGGTTAAAACCTTCACCTAATTCAGTGTAGGCTGCTCTGAGTTCCCATCTTTCCCAATTATAACTGAACTGAAGTTTATAGGAATGATCAGAATCGGTAATTCCGGGAGTTGCACTTTTAGCAAGAAATCCGGATATCTGTGCCTTTTGGCCAAGACCCCATCTCCCATCTACCGCCATCACGTGATTGTAATCATCATTGCCATCTCCCATTCCTGTTCTATTTATAAATGCCCCTCCAATGGATGATCTGCTTTTTGGAAAATCGTGGTTTACTCTAGCCATGTTATAGCTGTTCTTATCAATGCCAAGGCTCTGAACATCGTCTGTGAACATGCTTAATAATCCCACGTTGGTTTGCCCAATTTTGCCTGAAACTCGTCCTCCTCCCGTAATCGGTATAATATTTCCATTTTCACTAATTCCAATCTTCCGACTAAAAAATAAATCTACTTCACCCGGACTTCCAACTGTAAACTGACCTGCATTTTCAAGGAAAAATGGCCTCTTTTCAGGAAAAAATAAGTTGAACCGATCCAGATTCACTTGCTCATCATCTACCTCAACTTGTGCAAAATCAGTGTTATAGGTTAAATCTAATGTCAGACTTGGCGTTACACTATATTTCAAATCCATTCCGGCCTCAACATTTGTATTAGTTTTATTAGGCACTAATGACCTGTTGTTAACTGCTTGAGTAAGCACGTATGGAAATACTTTGAAATTACCTGGATTTTTAAGATTTAATCCTTCCAGCTTACCTGCCAAAGACAACCTTTTCAGATCAAAACCTATTGGAATAGTTGCCCAGTAAGCGGTTTCAGTAGTTTTGCTGATGTTCCTTTCAAAATTGATACCCCATGTCAGGTTTTCTCCTGCAGTAAATCTCAATGAGCGCAATGGAATGGCAAACTCTGCACTCCATCCGTATTCTCCGATTTCAGTCTTTACATCCCAATCTGCATCCCAGTTTAAGTTGATACCTCCAATGACGCCTCCCTGCTGGCGGTTAGTATTTAAACTCCCTTTACCTTCATTATCAATTTGAGCATCATATTCCATACCATCTGAATTGGTACCGAATAAAAATCCATTTTGAGTATCATTATAAGTATCGAGGATAAACAGAAAACTATCATCATCCGTCAGATCAGCATCTCTTCTTGAGTCGGAAACTACGATCGCCTTCGGATCAGCATGGTAACAGATAGCGGATACATAAAACATTTTATCGGTATAGGCAACCCTAATGACTGTCTTTTCGGTTGCTGGAGAACCGACATTAGGTTTAATTTGTGTTAAATCACCAACGGGTGCTATACTTTCCCAAAATGAATCACCTATTATTTTACCATCAACAACTGGGTCTGTGGTAGATAATTTGGCTTTAACAACAGGTCGGTTCGCGACTGATGATTGGGTCCGATTTTCCTGAGCTTCAGCATAAAGTGATAAAATCAACAGGATTGATATTATCCAAAGAGATTTATGCTGAATGGTCATGTCTGGTATAGAATTTTGTTTTATGATGGCGCAATTTAGTTTTATATTCAATTAATCCAAAAGGCGCTATGTAACCTCTTTGTTGAGTTTCGATGCAAGCATCTTAGATTTTGTCATTAAATATCAAACCTTTCACAGCTCACGATTTGTAGTTGATTAGAAATTTCGATTCCAGCGGAGGCTGGAATCTCCTTTTCCCCATCGCTATATTTGTCATTCCAGCGGAGGCTGGAACCTCCCCGCTAGCGCACGCGTGTCGCTAGTGCTTCTTAATTTACCACATTGAACCGCGCACCAGCAATGGGAAATATTTCCCTGTGGTTTCCCTGTGGTTGGTGTTATCACCGACCACTTGAAAGCAATCGCGCACCTACAATGGGAAATATTTCCCTGTGATTGGTGTTATCACCAACCACTTGAAAGTAACTTTCACTCTCGCAAAGACGCAATGGCTACAGCTTATAAATCATCTGTTTGATTTCCCTGTGGTTGGTGTTATCACCAACCACTTGAAAAAGACGCAAAGACGCAATGGCTACAGCTTATAAATCATCTGTTTTATTTGATGTTTTTGCGTCTCTGCGTCTCTTCGAGATCCTTTAGGTGGTTCTTTATATCCATCATCCCGTGCAATATTCTGATAATTTCGACTTCCTGTTCAGTTACGATTCTGTAAAATATTACGTGTTGTCCAGTTTTAAAACCTAGAACATTTTTTTCAACTACTTCGTATGATTTTCCTAGTTTTGGTTTGTGAGCTATTTCTTGACAAGAATCGATGAGTAAAGAATAATATAGTTCTGCTTGATTCTCAGACCAATTATCAACTGTATAATTCCAAATGTCGCCTAAATCTTGAACTGCCTTGTTGGTTAAGTAGAACTTAGCCATTTCTTTTTCTTGACTTCAGAGTTTCTAAATGTTTTTTTGGTTCAAAATCGATAGCGCGACCACTTTCAATACCTTCACGGATTGCATTACGCAAAACGAGTATGCGATTTTCTTCTTCTTCCAAAAGTCGAAGTCCTGCGCGTACCACTTCACTAGCATTATTGAAACGACCATTGGAAACTGTTGATTCTACAAAGCTTTCAAAATGATTACCTAATGATATAGATGTGTTTTTGCCCATGATTTATACTTTTTCAATAAAGTTACCAAATTTTGGTAATACAGCAATTCGTTTTTAGATATTTTTGAGGGAATCACCTATACCTTGTCGCTGGAGGTTCTAGCTGTCGCTGGAATGACAACGTTTTTTTGCCGGAAATACTCCAGAGGAAAGGGCTGAAATGACCTATACCACAGAAGTATTGCTTTCAAAAAACAAATTATTATTCCTCCAGAGCTTAATCTGATGTATTAAAACCGGATTATTTTATCATATGTCAAACTCAGCTTAAATTAGGGCTTGCCATAGCTCCTACATCTGATTTTCAAACATTTAGAAGAATCGAAGCCATAGATTCTGAACCATTTACCCGCCAATGAAAATGCATTAAATTTGATCAGTATTTAAAATGGAATTATGGGAATGATAATTTTGAATACTTTTAGATAATGAATTTGTATTTCGCTTAACTTGAATCACACCATGAAACAATATTTTCTTTTTAGTTATTTTTTACTTGCAGGTTTAGTTTGTTTCTCACAAACTAAGTCTTATGACTTTCGGGATAGATTAAATGGTAAGCCAATTTTTGAAAACGGATACATAGATCAGCCATATGTGGTGGTTCTGGATTCTGGCGAATGGCTTTCTGTATTTACTACGGGTTTAGGAGAGGAAGGTTCTGGTGGTCAGCATATCGTTTCATCGGTTTCTAACGATAAAGGAAATTCCTGGTCAAAGCCTGTTCTGATTGAAGAACCATCTGCCGAATCAGCATCCTGGGCCATGCCCTTCAAGACTAATTACGGCCGCATTTATGTGTTTTACAATTATAATGGTGATAAAATTCATAGCCTGAATTCTCTTACTAATATTCGTGAAGATATGTTGGGCTGGTATTGTTTCAAATATTCGGATGATAAAGGCAAAACTTGGTCAAAGCGCCACCGCTTGCCGATACGTACTACCTCAGTTGATAAAAACAATGACTGGGCAGGAAAGGTCCAGATCCTTTGGGGAATTGGTAAGCCAATCAATGTCGGTAAACAAGGAATGATGTTTGCATTTACCAAGCTCGGGAAATACATGCTAGATGATGGGGAAGGCTGGTTTATGCGATGTGATAATATTAATTCGGAGCGGGATCCTGAGAAGCTAAAATGGAATAATCTTCCCGAAGGTGATAAAGGATTACGCAATCCTGATTTTGGCTCGGTTCAGGAAGAACAAAATATTGTTGAGTTGAGTAACGGCACTTTGTATTGTATGTACAGGACAGTGATGGGTCATCCTGCTGAGTCGTATTCCTACGATGGCGGTAAAACCTGGACTATGCCTCAGATTCCTAAATATTACACTGGAGAACTGATTAAACATCCACGTGCTTGTCCGCGAATTTTTAAAACAAAAAATGGAAAATATCTTTTTTGGCAACATGTGAACGGTGGCTCAGATTTTGAAAACAGAAATCCTGTTTGGATTAGTGGTGGCATCGAATTAGATGGTAAAATCAGCTGGTCTCAGCCGGAGATATTGCTGTATGCACCCGGACTGTCTAAAGAAAGATTAAGTTATCCTGATTTGGTTGAGCAAGATGGAAGATACTGGATTACGGAGACTAACAAATTGAAAGGCCTGAGTCACGAAATTGATCCGGATTTCTTTGATAAACTTTGGGGGCAGTTCAACCTAAACACGATATCTACCAAAGGTTTGGTGATAAACGAAGTGGGAGGCGACCTGATTAAAAAAGAATTTAGTCTGCCCGCCATAGAGGAGCCTTCAAAAGGAGAGGGATTCACCATTGATCTGGTAGCAGACATTACCAGATTGAAGGAAGGCGAGGTGATTTGTGAAAGCAGGGATAAAGATGGCAAAGGATTTTGGCTTGAAATGAGTGCCAATTATTCTGTAAAATTTACCATGGCTGATGGTGAAAAGACCATATCCTGGAACTCTGATGCAGGATTGATCAAATTCATAGGTACTACCGAGATTTCGCTTATTGTTGATTACCGGGCAAAGATCATCAGTTTTGTGATCAATGGGGTATTTAACGATGGCGGTAAAGAACGTATGATTGGTTGGGGTCGGTTAGATAATACCATGGGCGCTGTAAGCACAAATAAAATTAATATTGGAGCTATACGGACTGGTGGTGGATTAAGGGCGGATAATGTTGTAAAAGCTTTTCGATTTTATAACCGACCACTAACGGTTACCGAATCTGTAGGAAATTATAGGAGTCAATTGATTCCATCAGGAAATTAAAGGTAAATCATCAATCTAAATTAGATTCCTATCTTGCTGATGCGGTGGAATAAAAGGATAAGATGAAAATTCTTACTGCTTTGCCTTCCGTCGCTAGCGCACGTGCATTATCATTAAGTTAGTACCTTAAGTATTTAATATACAATACTTTATAATCATTAGGATTATAATTATTCCGTATGATTTCAAATTTTATACCGCTCATAGCCGCGGAGGCCTAGTTGCTTTTTTCGGTGTTAGTTTTTATTTTCAAAGGCCCTCAAGCTGCTTCGCGGTTTCCTTGATGAAAAAGTAACCAAAAAATCAATACAAAACGAAGCTTCCACCACTTCAGGCCATACACCTGGCCCGCCGTTTTGTCCTCCCCCCGCTTTGGAAAATACTGCTTCATTTTAAATTAATTACTCATTATCGAGATTCGAAGATTACTAAGATTAACGTTAGAGGTTGAGGAATTTTCATCCATCAACGGCTGCGTACAGGGCTATGAAAGTCAGTGCTATGGCAAAGTTATAATTACCGCCCTGTCCAATGCCGCAAAAAAAGAATATGAATGTCATTGCAAGGCGATATGCCCAGGATCCTGCTAATCACCTCAATTTTTTTTAGACGCCACGCTAGCAGCCCCCTTTAATAAGCTTTCTTCCGCATTGGCTGGTGCGGCAACTATAGTCTAGGCCTAAGCAGAAACCTTCAAAGCATCAGGCGCAGCGGCGGCTTTTTGGTC
>JBIIRT010000057.1:0-17291 GCA_044341405.1 Daejeonella sp.
ACTCCATTTACTATGGATTTCTGGTGCAGAAAAGCCTTCCATGCCTTTTTCAACAATTAAACCCCTAATCTTACCTTCTTCATCTTTAGCCCATACCACCGCGATGTCTGCATATGGAGAATTTGATATCCAAATTTTTGATCCATTCAAGAGAAAATGATCACCCATATCTTTAATATTGCTAATCATACTACCCGGATCTGAACCATAATCAGGTTCAGTTAATCCAAAGCATCCCAGAAATTCACCTGATGCCAATTTAGGGAGGAACCTCAATCTTTGCTCTTCAGAACCGTAAGCATATATCGGATACATGACTAGTGATCCCTGAACAGAGGCGGTTGACCTTATTCCCGAATCGCCGCGCTCAATTTCCTGCATGATCAGACCATATGCGACATAATCTAATCCTGCTCCGCCATAATTTACAGGTATGGTGGGGCCAAATGCTCCTAATGATGCCAGGCCCGGAATTAAGTGTCTGGGGAATTCAGCCTTTTGAGCATAATCTTCAATAATCGGACTTACTTCTTTCTTAACCCAGGTTCTTACTGTATCACGTATAAGTTTATGTTCTTCAGTTAATAGATCATCAACCAAAAAATAATCTGGGGCTTCGTATAGATCTTTCTTAATAGACTTTTGAATATCTCTCGCTGCTGAATCCTGTTGTTGCATATGATTAGTTTTTCCAAAATTACATAAATGGAATTTCATTTAGTATAAACCTGATGTCATATTGGACGGTTTTTTACCGATAGTATTCCTTCATTTACCGAATTCTTGCTGTATCCTGTCAGAATTGTATGTGCTTTTTTTAATTTCAGTTACATAAATTAGAAATCCTGCTAAAAAAAATAATACCCCCAGCAATTGCAATTAACAAAGATTTTAAGTTCATAATCAGGTCTAGTTTGAGGTAAAATTAAACTGAGTTCGATATAAAGAATGAGAAAAGGTATCGTTTTAATCGATTTCATGATGCTCTGGAGCCATATTATTTGATTTTTGAAACCAATAACTGTGTTTCATAGCTTTGTTCAGCCCTTTCCTACGGAGTATTTCCGGTAAGAAATCGTTGTCATTACAGCGAAAGCTGGAACCTCCTCATCTCCAAAATTGTTGTCATTCCAGCGGAATCTGGAACTCCTTCGGCAAGGTTTATTTTACCTAGAGCTGTTTTTCACCGGGTCGGGCAGTCAGTTAATAGACCCATAGGCTATGTTAAACAAACCTGGGTGGCAGCTCTATCTTTTTTGCGATAAGAATCTCATGATAAAATTAAATTCCCGGCAAAAAAATAGGGCAGAACACGGGGCTGGCATAACCTAAGAGAAACAGACCCTGCTTTCTAAAAGGAAAGAAAAAATTCAGTCTGCGCTTATTAAAGCAAGATTTTATATCGAACTCACGAGAAATTACTTTTTTAATTGAGCAAGTAAAATTTTATTTTGCTTAACATAATACTGAATACCTGTCATATAACAGCCTTTAATTTTAATCACGGTAATTTTAGATTGAATTAGAATAAAATCATTTCGAGATTAGTTTATATCTTTAGGCTATGGTATGGATTTTAGTTAAAGATGAGTTGCCTGAACAGGCTGTAGATGTTTTACTGTTTGATGGTGGTCAAATTTATTTTGGTTATTACAGTGAGATTTATGATAAGTTTATTGTGGCCGAAGACAAGGTCGCACTAGAGGATTTTACACACTGGATGACCTTGCCTGATTTCCCAAAAACATAATCAATCAAATTGCCTTAAATACATGAGCAAATCATGCATTTAATCATCGATTTGTAGGCCTTGAAGCTTGTTTGATTTCTGGAGGAGTTGATGATAGTTCACCATTCTCATCCACATAAGCAAGCATATCTTCTAGTTTTCCGCCATTAGAGTTTTGTTTGCGTTCCTGCTTACGGTGTTCTTTTTCCTCTTTTTTCTTTGCTCTATTTTTTTCTAGCTGCTTCTTCATGAAGGTTGCCTGTGATTTTGCCATGTCTGTATTTTTTATATTTCTATCCGGTTCGAATGTATGCAGCCAGAGAGGCAGTGTAAATTCAACGTGGGAGTTGATCAGGATTATTCTGTTTTGTTAAGAAAAGAAATCAAGATCAGTCGAATTGACTAGCAGGCATGAAAAAGAATAGCTTGTGCTTTTTTACAAATCTACAAATAAAAAGGTAAAATGGCAAGTTTATATCAATGTGCGGGTTTGTTAAGGGACTAGTTAATTTCCAGTAATTGAGATTAGTGACTATTTAAATGTTTTAACGAATTGATAAAAATGATAATGATTCGGAAATTTAAATGATGTTTTTTTTGGCCATACGCAGTTTAAAAGAAATCTCTGCGCTATATCAAATTACGATCCTCCGAAATGAAATATTCTTAATTCATGCAGAAATTACTGGTTTACTGCTGTTAAATAGTGTCTTTTATTTATTATTTCCCAAGAATTTTAATGAGAGATCCCGCCAATACCTTGTCTGTGAGTAGCATTCCATTTAACAGCGAAATTTCTTCCTGTTTTTTTTCAGGCATATTGTAACTGTTCAGCGCCTGTTTAAGGGTTCCGCTTTGTTTAACTGGTTTAATTCTTATTCTTTCTGGCTGTTTATTCAATTTTGAAGCATCTTTTAACTCTTTAAAATTCTTCATTGTTTGAAGGAAATTTTCAGAATAGCTATTGAAATCAGTTACGGAAGACGCTCCAAGTATATGATAAATATTATCGTTGTATTGTATGAGGTAAGATAAAGTTCTGACAGTTGGAGCCTGCTGTTGTTGCTTTTGTTGTTCTACTTTCACATCTGCCAGTATTGATAGTGCATTCAATCCATTCACTGTAATCTGATTTGATTCTAAAACCTGAAGATTGTTTTTCTCTACCACATTGCTTGCAGCTTCTTCTAATGATTTTCCGGGAATTAATGTCATCATAAGAATGGCTTTCCCATCTTTTGGGGCAAATTCTAATTCTTGAGGTTTGTTTTGATAATTCCAGCCTTTTGGTGTATTGAGCTGAAATTTTAATACAGGATGGTAAAATACATCGTTCTCTAAAAAACCTTGTTTAGGATCTTCGCCATAAATCAGACCCTCAATTTTCTTTAAATAACTTTCCCTGCTTACCTTGGGATCAATAAGATTTAATTTCTTTTTCCATTCGTCAGACAGCTTGCTTACAGCAATATTTCTGTCCCCCGGGTTGGGGTGTGTAGACAAAAAATCCGGTAATTCTGCACTCTCGCTTCCTGAACTTTGTCTTTCAAGGGTTTTGAAAAATCCGGCCATTTCTTTTGCATCATAGCCGATTTTTGAAGAATATTCAACTCCAAGTTCATCCGATTGACGTTCTGCATCCCTTCCGAATTTCAGGAATAACAATCCTAATCCTTCCGATAATGGCTCAGCAAATTCAGCAACCTGAGGAACAAGAATCATGCTTCCAATTAAACCAACCTGCCCAAGAATTGCTTTACTTTGTTGTGAAACGGAATGTCTAGCAGTAATATGTCCTATTTCATGTCCTAAGACACCTGCAAACTCAGCTTCATTGTTAAAATGAGCCATAATGCCTCTTGTGAAATAAACATATCCGCCGGGTAAAGCAAATGCATTTAACACTTCTGAGTCAACAATTTTAAATTCATATTTTAAATCTGGACGGTGAGATATTGCAGCCATTTCATTTCCTTTTTGTGTAATGAAATCCTGCAGGATTTTATCTTCATAACGACCATATTGAGCTAGTATTTCTGGATCAGCAGCTGCGCCCATGGCAATTTCCTGACTCTCAGACATTAGAACGATCTGCTTTTTGCCTGTTACAGGATTTACAGCACAAGAATTTGAAATAAGAAGGGATGCACTTAGCCAGATTAAGATTAATTGTTTTTTCATTTCTTAATGGATTTGAACACAATCATTGAATATTCATTGAATCCCTCTATGTTGTTAATACATATTTGAATGAATAGGCAGACTTAAATCAACGGCATGGTAATATTCCAAAACAGGAAATAGTCATGAATTGAGCAGCATACTTTATCTGAAAGTCCTTATTATAATTCTCTGATCCAAATATTGCGAAAGCTAATTGCTTCACTCGGATCGCCATGGTCCTGTAATTTTATCGGTAAAGCCCCATGTTTCTTATAAAAAGGAGACCCAATATAAACTGTTTCACCTTTGAGTTCTATGTTATTCTGGATTACTAAACCATTATGCAATACACTCACTCTTGCTGCTGATTTCAAGGTACCATTGTCGTTAAATGTTGGAGCAGTCCAGATGATGTCGTATGATTGCCACTCTCCCGGCTTTCTGGAAGCGTTTACCAATGGTATAAATTGTTTATAGATACTTCCTGCTTGTCCGTTACTATAGGTTGTGTTACCATAAGAATCGAGTACTTGCAATTCATAGCCTTCATCTCCATTGCCCGTAGAGCCCAGAAAAATTCCACTATTTCCTCTTGCCTGTCCGGAGCCAGTAATATTTTCGGGAATAAACCATTCAATATGCATTTGATAATTCAGGAATGATTTTTTGGTTTGAATGTTGCCTGTGCCTTTTTTGACAGTAAATTGTCCGTTAGTAACTGTCCATTTAGCTTCAGACTGGTCTTTAGCTGTTTGCCATTGATTAAGATCCTTTCCTCCAAAAAGTATAATTGCATCTTCGGGGGCAGTTAACATGGTTTTCGCCGGACTCACTATTTTCGGGACTGGTGTCCAGGCTTCTGTGTCTTTAGGATTTGCTTTTTGCTGTGCAGAAGTACTGTTTAGTATGACAGTTGAAATGATTGAGAGTAAAATGATTCTTTTCATTGGTTTAATTCATTGTTTTTATTCCGCATGCGCGGATTGGGATGCATTTTTTTATAAATATGAAACAAGATATGAATTTGAAGATTATGAACTAATAATATTTTTTGTTTGAGATCATTTTGTAGCTGAACATGATTAACTGACAGGTTCTGCTACAGAATATATTTTAATTAAACTATTTTTGTGCAGTGGGAATTATCAAACAAAAAGTAAGCTTAAACGGCGTTCGTTTTTTTTCTTATCACGGATTTTATCCGGAAGAGCAAATTCTGGGCACAGAATTTATTGTTGACATTGAAACAGAACTCGAGGTATTTGATTCTGGCAGTGATGATCTATCCAATACTGTTAATTATGAGCGATTATTGCATATCGCATCTGAAGAGATGAGTATCCCACGTAAATTAATAGAAACTGTAGCCCATAGCATACTCGAACGGATAAGACATGAATTTTTGCCTGTACAAATTATTCGGGTTGTTATCCGGAAAATGCATCCACCGCTGGGCGTCCAAATAAATAATTCAAGCATTGAGCTTTCGTTCAGCAGATAATATGTCTTTTAACCAGATTAGCAACGATATTTTAACGGAAATCATTGATATTATTGGAACAGACAACGTTTTTACAGATTCTGATAAACTACAGAAATATGCTCAAGACGAGACAGAAGATCTAATATTTTTCCCAGAAGTTGTTGCCAGACCGAAAACTAAAGAACAGATTTCACAATTACTTAAATTGTGCAATCGGTACATGATTCCTGTGACCCCGAGAGGTGCAGGAACAGGATTGAGTGGGGGTGCTTTGGCGGTGATGGGCGGACTATTGATTTCTATGGAGCGGTTTGATAAGATTATAGAGATAGATGAGCGCAATCTCCAGGCTACCGTTGAACCAGGGGTTATAACCGAAGTATTTATGAATGCTGTTGCCGAAAAGGGATTGCTGTATCCGGTTGATCCTAGCAGTAAAGGGTCTTGCTTTATCGGAGGGAACGTAGCACATGGGAGTGGGGGTCCAAGAGTAGTAAAGTATGGTACAATCAGGGAGTATGTGTTGAATATGGAGGTGATATTGCCTGATGGTGAAATTATTTGGACAGGAGCGAATACACTGAAATATGCTTCAGGCTATAATTTAACACAGTTGATGATTGGTTCTGAAGGTACACTTGGAATCATAACCAAAATAGTTTTAAAGCTGATCCCGAGTCCTACACAAAATCTGGTTATGCTTGCTTCTTTTCCTGGTATTGAACAGGCTTGCGATGCGGTTTCTGCTATTTTTCGAGCAGGAGTAACCCCATCTACACTTGAATTTATGGAGAGAAAGGCAGTTGAATGGGTAATAGAATATGATCATTTTCAATTCGATCTGAAGGACAATGTGCAGGCATTCTTAATGATTGAAGTAGACGGTAATGATTTGGATGTACTTTTTACTGAATGCGAAAAAATCAACGAAGTACTTGAGCGTAATTTCTGTTCTGATGTGCTTTTTGCCGATACTGCTGCTCAAAAGGAAGCGATTTGGAGGCTAAGGCGTACCATGCCTTTATCTGTCAAATCAAATTCAGTTTATAAGGAGGAAGATACAGTAGTACCAAGGGCAGAGCTGGCAAAATTAATTCATGGAATAAAGGAAATAGGATCTAGATTCGGATTTCAGTCCGTTTGTTATGGGCATGCAGGAGATGGAAATGTGCACGTCAATATCATAAAAGGTAATATGTCTGATGAGGATTGGAATACTAAACTAAAAGAGGGTGTCCGACAAATATTTGAATTAACAGTTTCACTTGGGGGTACTATTTCCGGTGAACATGGAATAGGTTCAGTCCAGCGGGAGTACATGGATATTAAATATTCTACAGTTCATCTCAACCTGATGCGTGGAATTAAATCAATTTTTGATCCTAAAGGAATCCTTAATCCGGGTAAAATATTCTAATCCGGATAGTCAGCTATTCCATATTCTATTGGTCAAGATCGAGTTTCATACTTTTTTCCATTAAATAGCGCTGATGTTCGGGTATCCCGGCTGGTTTCTGATTTAAATAATCGAAACAAACACAAATTGTTTGTCCGGATGTGCATATTTCCTCCATCTCACCTAGCTTTTTGACCAATATATATTCCAGTTCGAAACTGCTATTCCCGATTTTTGATGTTCTGACATAGGCAAATACCTGATCTGATAGCATGATCGGTTTAATGTATTCAACAACAGATTTTCTGATTATGATACCCAGTAATTTCCAATCCCATTCGATAATCTCTTCCCAATAGGCAGAGCGAGCGATCTCAAAATAGGTTAGATAGGTTGCGTTATTCACATGGCCAAAAGCATCTATATCTGAAAACCGAAGGGGAATTTGAATTTTGTATTGAAAACCTTCCATGTGTTTATTGACATTTTGACAGTAAAAAATATTTTATACCGCCATTTTGGCTTATATTTAGTCTTAGTTTTATGCAATATGCAAAATGGTATACACATTGTCGAATGGTTTAAATATAAATTAAAAATTTAGGAGGAAATAAAAATGGCAATGTTAAAATTTGCAAACGGAAACACAAACAAAGTATTAAAACCTGCTTTTAACGATGTATTTGAATCGTTTTTAAATGCTGATCCTTTTTTGTCTAAAAGTAATTTGAGTCGTAATCCAGCTGTTAATATTGCTGAGGACGATAATGAATTTCATATCGAATTAGCTGCTCCGGGACTGATTAAGGAAGATTTTAAAATTAATCTGGAAAAGAATCTTTTAAGTGTTTCAGCTGAAAGAAGTGAAGAAGAGGATGAGACTGTTAGATTAAAGAAATACAATAGACTTGAGTATAACTATTCGTCTTTTATGCGAACATTTACCCTTCCTGATTCTGCCGATCATGCTAAAATTAGGGCGGAATACAAAGATGGTATTCTATTCATAACTATTAATAAGAGGGAAGAAGCAAAAATCTTGTCAAGAGAAATAGCAATCAGCTAATTTTGCTTTTATTTTATTTTTAAGGGCAGAGGGTAGAACCCTCTGCCTTTTCTGTTTAAATTGCGGCATAAGCTTCTAAATCGTAATTTTACAGCATGCGGAGAGAAATTTTAGAGAATAAGCGTAAAGCCTTAAAAATCAATTTAGATGAGTCTATTTATGGCACTTTTGCCGAGATAGGTGCCGGTCAGGAAGTAGCAAGAAATTTTTTCACTGCCGGTGCCGCCTCCGGTACAATAGCAAAAACAATGTCGGCCTATGATATGGTTTTTAGTAATTCCATTTATGGAGCTGAAGAATCTGGCAGATATGTTTCTGAATCAAGGCTTGATAAAATGATTCGACATGAATTCGGATTGTTGTCTGAGCGACTTTGCGGACCCAAATATGCAGGAAAAACCTTTTTCGCCTTTGCTGATACCGTAACTACTTTAAATTTCAATAAGACTAATGATCCACATGGCTGGCTTGGTATCAGGTTTCAACTGAGTCCGGGAGGTGAGCCTAATGATATAGTTTTTCATGTCAGGCTTTTAGACAGTGATTCAAATCTGCAGCAGAACGTTTTGGGAATATTGGGAGTTAACCTGGTTTATGCTGCATATTATTATCATGATAATGTTCAGTCAATGATTGAGTCTTTGGTTGATAATTTGGCATTGGGTTCTGTAGAAATCGATTTAATAAGTCTGAGTGGACCACAGTTTAAGAATGCAAATGATAGGCTTGTCAACTTATATCTCATTGCAAAAGGTTTTTCGGGAGCAGCAATTTTTGATAAAAATGGTCAGGCCCGACAATCTAAAGATGTTCTCTATAAAAAGGATGTAATGATCCTCCGGACAAAATTTGGCCAGAAATCTACGCCAAACTTCGATTTATTTAATAAGGCAGTCGAGCAATTTAAGAAAACCCAAAAGGTAAATGACAGGAATATTATTGTCATGATTGAGGTTTTGATGACTAATTTTCTTGAAGATAAGTCGGAATTAAAAAATAAAGATCTCGAGAATTTTGCAAAGCGTGCAGAGGAACTTTGTTCAACCGGAAATTATGTGATTGTATCCGACTTTGCCCGAAATCATAAACTTGCCCAATACCTTTCACGATGCAGTCCGAAAAGTGTAGGCATATCTACCAATATTGCCAACCTGAAAAATATATTTAATTCCAGTAATTACGGCGAAAATTATACAGATGAATTATTAGCTTACATCAGTGATCTATTTAGTAAGAATGTAAGGCTATACGCCTATCCTTACCTAGATAAGAAAAACAAACAGATTATTACTACCAGAAATATGCCTGTGTCTAAAGAATCAAAACATTTATTCGAATTCCTTATACAAAATGGCTACATCATGGATATTGATGATTACGATGAGAAAGATGTGAAGACGGTTTAACTAATTGATAGTTTACAGGTGACATTTGGCAATTGGAAGAAGATAGTTGGTAATTGTCAACTATCAATTGTCAACTTAACCCTAGTTTCTCATATTAATATATTGCAGTGGCTGCCCAAAATCATCGCTTCGGCATAAAGCAATTACAGCCTGCAAATCATCTATTTTTTTAGCCTGAACCCTAACTTGGTCATCCATGATGGATGCCTGCACCTTAAGGCCGCTATCCTTAATTTTTTTAACAATCTTTTTTGCTGCTTCTTTATCTATACCCTCCTTAATTTTTATCTCTTTTCGTAGCATATTACCGGATGCGTATTGCTCTTTTCCAAGGTCCATGCTTCCGGGATCAAGATTATGCTTTACCATTCTGGATATGATAGCATCCTGTATAGCTTTCAATCGCATGTCATTCTCGGTAACGATGGTGATTTCATTTGTTTTCTTATCAAGCTCTACGGTACTTTTTGAATCGTTAAAATCATAACGATTGAGAATCTCTTTTTTTGCTGTATTGATGGCATTATCGAGGGTTTGTCCGTCAATCTTACTTACGATATCAAATGTTGGCATGGTTATTAATGTATGGTTAATCAATTTTTGTTAATATCTTTAAATATTGCATTTAAAGATTACATATTTCTTAAAGAATAATTATGAAAGCAAATAAAGTAAAAACATCCGTAAAGGACGTAAAAAAGAAAACAAAACGAGTTGTTAAAAAACAATTGGAGACCACAATATCTGATAAGTTCTTTGAGGCAATGAAAAGTCTTGGGCACGACGCAGAAAATTTCTCAAAAGAGATTAAAAAAACCAGCAAGGCATTGGCTAAAAAAATTGCGGGTAAATACAGCGATGTGAAGAGTGCAGTTGAGGATAAATTGGAAACCAAGCCAAAAAGTCTGAAGCCCCGAAAAAATATCAGTAAAACCGCTGTCTCTGCTGCTAAGTCCGTTGGATCTGCCGTGAAAAAGGCCGAGAAAGTAGTTGCAAGAGTTAGTAAAGCTACTGTTAAAACAAAGGTGCCCAGACTGGTAACTGCTGGAGCAAGTCCAAAAAAAGCTGTTGCAAGTAAGCCAAGAGTAAAAGTACAAAAGAGTACAGCTACTCCCGCAGTATCTAAATCTACGTTGGCTAAGTCTGCAGCAGTAAAACCAAAGGCTTCAGTTGCCAGAAAACCAGCTTCGAAATCAGCAAAATCAACTGGTTCGAAAAAAGCTGAGTTATCGAAAACGCCAGATTCAACTATTAAAGCATAGACAAATTCAGTTCACGCTTCATACTTAACGTGAATTTAATATTTAGTTAATATTTTTTTTTGAATTTTACGGTCCCGTTCACAAGTGCGGGACTGTTTATTTATGCCAATGCTCAAGAATATTCCATTGATAAATCGTGAGGTCAGTTGGTTATACTTTAACGACCGTGTATTGCAAGAAGCTGCTGATAAGTCAGTGCCTTTAGTAGAGCGAATTCGCTTTCTGGCAATATTTTCTTCAAATCTTGATGAGTTTTACCGGGTAAGAGTTGCAACTCTGAACAGACTATCCAACCTGAATAACAGATCAAAAGCGATTCTTGGATTTAGTCCAAGGAAAATATTGAATCAAATCAAAAATATCGTAATCAGGCAGGAACGTAAATTCAATCATTTATATGAAGACGTTATAGTAAAAGAGCTTGAACGTGAAAGAATATTTTTGATAAATGAAACTCAGTTAAATGTTACGCGGGGGTTGTTTGTGAGGGAGTATTTCAGGGAAAAGATTTTATCGACACTGGTCCCGGTTATGATCAATAAAAACGAGCCATTCCCCGAGCTAAAAGATCGGGCGATTTATCTTTTTGTACGTCTTGTTCAACAAAAGAATAAGGAAAAAAGTCGGCTTGCTTTGATTGAAATCCCAACAGATATCTCGAGTCGATTTGTTGTACTTCCTGAAACAAATAATCTTAAGTTTATTACTCTGGTTGATGATATAGTAAGGTATTGCCTGGATGATATCTTCTTTATTTTTGATTATGATCATATTGAGGCCTATTCTGTGCAGCTTACAAGGGATGCAGAACTTGATCTTGATGTTCATTTCTCTGAAAAGTTTATTGATGCACTTTCTAAAAGTCTGTTGAAAAGAGGCAAAGGCAAGCCGATGCGCTTGTTATATGATACTGACATGCCTTTGGATTTGCTTACTTACTTGGTAGCTGAATTAGATTTAACTGCAGACGGACTTATTCCTGGAAATCGTTATCATAATTTTAAGGATTTCATCAGTTTTCCAAATGTTGGCGGACCTGAGTTGGAATATCCTAAATTAATGCCTCTGCCAGTAAATGAACTTTCTACTGTTAGTAGTATTTTTACACAAATTTCTAAAAAGGATTTCCTTATAAATTTACCGTACCAGTCATTCGATTATATTATACATTTCCTTCGAGAAGCTGCAATTGATCCAAAAGTTCGGGAAATCAAAATAACCTTGTATCGTTTAGCAGAGAATTCTAGAATTATTCATGCCTTGATCAATGCTGCAAAAAATGGTAAAAAAGTAAACTGCATGGTGGAACTTAAAGCCAGGTTCGATGAACAAGCCAATATATACTGGACAAATAGGCTTGAAGAAGAAGGAGTAATTGTTAATTATGGTATGCTCGAGTATAAGGTGCATTCAAAGATTTGTTTGATTAGGCGTACTGAGAAAGGGAAAGATAGATATTATGCAAACCTTGCCACCGGGAATTTTAATGAAAAAACCGCAAAACTCTATTGCGATCATAGTCTATTTACTGCTAATCCTTTGATAACATCAGAATTAGTTACATTTTTTGATGGGCTACAAAAGCAGGTATTTCATACTGGTTATAAACATTTGATAGTTTCTCCACTTGAGAGCAGATTAAAATTAAATTCGCTGATTAATAAAGAAATTAAAGCTGCAAAAAATGGCAAGAACGCCAGAATAGTTTTGAAAATGAATAGTTTAACAGACGTTCCTATTATTGAAAAATTATATGAAGCGAGCAATGCTGGGGTACAAATCAAACTGATTATTCGCGGCATGTGTTGTCTCATACCTGGAATCAGCGGGTTTAGTGAAAATATTGAGATTATTAGCATAATAGATCGTTATCTTGAACATGCAAGGGTTTTTGTATTTGGAGATGTAGGCAAAGAAAGTGTATATCTTTCTTCCGCAGACATGATGGCAAGAAATTTGGATCATCGTGTTGAAGTTGGCTTCCCAATTCTGGACGAAGAGGTTAAGTCTGAAATTCTGGATATTATTGCTATTCAGCTAAAGGATAATACAAAGGCCAGGGAAATTAATGAGGTAAATAATAACCGCTATAAAAAAACCGGAACTAAAGCACTTAACCGTGCTCAGACAGACATTTATACCTATTTAAAATATAAAAAATAAAACTTTGAGATACGCTGCCATAGATATCGGTTCTAATGCTGTCAGACTTTTGATAGCTGATATTATTCAAAATAATAAGACTATTTCTTTTAAAAAAAACACGTTGATCAGAGTGCCATTGCGACTTGGAGATGATGCATTTCTTGATAAATTAATTTCGCCCAACAAAACCGATGAGCTTATTAAAACGATGGTTGCATTCCGTAACCTGATAGATGTCTATAAGGTAACTGATTATTTAGCCTGTGCAACATCAGCTATGCGTGAGGCAAAAAATGGAAATCTTATTGTTGAAAAAATTAAAGCACAGGCAGGACTGGACCTTGAAATTGTGGAGGGACAAAGGGAAGCCAATATAATTTATGCCAGTCATATTGAACAAAGTCTAGATCGTAAAAAGAATTACTTATATATCGACGTAGGTGGCGGAAGTACCGAACTTTCTGTATTTAGCAATGGCGAGCTCATTTCTTCACGATCCTTCAATTTAGGAGGTATCAGGATACTTGATAATCAGGATAAAGATGAAACCTGGATTGAAATGAAAGAATGGGTAAAGAACATGGCTCAGTCCTATAAAAATCTTTCGGGAATAGGAACAGGTGGGAATATTAATAAGTTGTTCAAAATGGCAGAGGGGAAAGATGGTTCCCCAATAACTTTTACAAAACTAAGGGAGTTATACTCTTATCTGAACTCATTTTCACTAAAAGATAGAATCAATGTTCTTGGGCTTAATCAGGATCGTGCAGATGTTATCATACCCGCATGTGAGATTTATCTTACCGTAATGAAATGGGGTGGAGTAAAGCAAATATTTGTTCCAAGGGTTGGTTTGGTGGATGGATTAATTCAATTAATGATTGATAAAAACTTCCCAGCTTAAAGAATCGAAGATTTTTTAAACGTGAGATGATTAATTCTCAATAATTTTCTTTGCTCCAATCCAAATGAAATAAGTAATTACAGGTGCCATTACCACATCTATTGTATAATGAACATGCTGCAGAAGAACTGCAAACCCGACTAAAATAGTTGCTGTCAATGCAAGAATTTTATCTGTTCTCTTCTTGAGACATAAGAACATCAAAAACATAGCTGCTGTGTGTCCGGAGAAAAATAAATCTTTGGTTATAAATTTTGGTCCATAAAATTGATTGCTTATTGGATCAATTATAGGAATCAGATCTCTCGGGGCATCAAGTGGGATTAGACCTATGGATACAAATCGAGATAGATTAATCAGTATAAATCCCCATAGAAATGTTAAAAATAAATTGGGATCTTGTTTAAAGCGACTAAAAGTTAACAAGGTCATTGACCAGATTACAATGAATATAAACAGGGAGAGGTCATAGGAGGGAAGTATCTCTAATAAATAATCATTGAATTGGATGCCATTCCTTTGTTCTATAGCCTGATAAAAGAAAGGTAGTGAAAGTAGTATCAGAGAAATAAGGCTTACTCCAACTATTAATTTTTTTCTATAATCAGATGATTGAAGGTTGTCTCTCCACGCACTTAAAATAATTCTTTGATCAGACATGTTTTGTTTTAGTGTGCAAAGGTACTTGATAATTAAATGAGTTTAAAGTATTAAATTAATATTTACTTAACTCTAAATTAATTTATAGTCTAAGCAACAACAGTTTAATTGAATAATTATTTTAAAGCCTAAGGAGGTATTCAATAGTGCGATATCCACCCAGATGGATTTAACGGAGTTCCACCTTTCCAGATCTGGAATTACATTTCAGGTAAACCATCATTTGCGTCGGTGGCCATAATGCCAATGTTTTGCCCGACTGTTACTTCCTGTCCTGCCGATACACTGGCATTTTTAAACTTGGAGTATATTGAATATAGGTTATTAATAATTATTTTTCTATTTCCAAAGCTTTTAATTTAAAGCCTATTACCTGAATTTCTTATTACTTTTACCAGACTATCTTAATCTATGTCTGAGCGTAAACATTCTATCTATACTATTCAATTTGCGCTTTTATGTTTGAGTTCCTTTCTGTTCTCAGCTAGCTTCAATATGTTAATTCCTGAGATGCCAGCCTATCTTACCAGTCTGGGTGGTGCAGAATATAAGGGGTATATTATCGGCTTATTTACCTTATCTGCGGGTATTTCAAGACCTTTTAGTGGAAAGCTAACGGATAAAATCGGTCGGATACCAGTTATGGCTGTTGGGTCTTTTGTCTGCGTTTTATGTGGTTTATTGTATCCATTACTGACTAGTGTCGCAGGATTTTTATGGCTTAGATTGTTTCATGGATTTTCAACGGGGTTTAAGCCCACCGCAACTGCAGCTTACGTAGCTGATATAATTCCAGGAAATCGTTGGGGAGAAGCAATGGGGATTCACGGAGTTTGTTTTAGTACCGGACTTGCAATAGGTCCGGCCATTGGCAGCCAATTGACCAAAATGTTTTCAATTAATGCCATGTTTTATTGTTCCTCCCTTTTTGCACTGTTGTCTATTGTTATTCTGATGAATATGAAGGAAACTTTAGAGAATAGGAAGCCATTTCGGTTTTCAATGATTAAGATAAACCGCAACGAAGTAATAGAAGTTAGAGTTTTGGTTGCTGCATTCATAACTTTTCTAGCCTATTTGAGTTATGGTATTATTCTTACAGTTATTCCAGATTGGGGAGTACATCTAGGTGTTTCGAACAAAGGTCTTTTTTTCATGGTTTTCACCTTTTCTTCTCTTCTGATACGCTTAATTTCTGGAAGATTGTCTGATAAAATAGGAAGAGTTCGTATCATTAAAGTTTCATTGGTTATTCTCATGGTTTCCTTGGGATTAATCGGGTTCGCTAAGGGATTAACAAGCCTC
Organism: Daejeonella sp.; assembly: GCA_044341405.1. Lineage (GTDB taxonomy): Bacteria > Bacteroidota > Bacteroidia > Sphingobacteriales > Sphingobacteriaceae > Daejeonella. The sequence continues at coordinate 15,520 of JBIIRT010000057.1, forward strand.
ATGATAGGATCTGCTGTATATGGTATAGCAACCGGAATGTTATCACCTGCAATTACTGCCTGGATCATTGATCTAAGCCATCCTGATCATCGTGGCAAAGCTGTAGCAACAATGTATATTGCGCTTGAAGCTGGAATTGGCCTTGGAGCTTTTTTTGCAGGAACTTTATACATTACAGATGTCAGTATGATTCCACCTATTTTTTATAGTGCTGGATTTGCCACCTTTTTGGCCTTTCTTTATCTACAAGTTATTTATAAAAGAATTTGACCTAAAATCCACCTATGAACCCCCAGATACTTAAAGATCTTGTAAGTGTATCAATGCCTTATGGTAAGTATAAGGGTAGACTTATTTGCGAGTTACCGGAATATTATCTGGTTTGGTTTGAGAATGCCGGATTTCCGGAAGGCAAAATTGGTATTTTGTTAGCTACGATGTATGAAATAAAGCTTAACGGACTAGAATATTTGCTTAAACCCATTAAGAAGTAGTTTCTGGCGACTTACCCTCTGGTCGGTGTTATCACCGTACCAGTCTCCTGATGTCAGTGTTGTCACTCTAGCATCAACAGATCACATCTCTTGGTCGGTGACAACACCGACCAAAGGAAATATTTGCTTAAACCCATTAAGAAGTAGTTTCTGGCAGCTTCATTAGCGAATTTACATACTAATATTATTAGCATTATAATAATCTTACTATATTTGAATAAATGGGAGAGCTTTTAAAATGTATGCAATAGTTGATATTGAAACAACCGGTGGTCATGCAGGTGCAAATGGTATTACAGAAGTCGCTATTTTAGTGCACGATGGTAAGAAAGTAATTGATCAGTTCAAGACCTTAATCAATCCTTTAAAGCCAATTCCAATTTATATTCAGGCGCTTACCGGAATAGATGATGCAATGGTTAGCACAGCTCCCAAATTTTATGAAGTAGCTCATCGCATTTACGAACTTTTGCATGATAAAGTATTTGTTGCACATAATGTCAATTTCGATTTTTCCTTTATTCATTTTCATTTGGCAGCCGCAGGTTTTAATTTGCAAACTAAAAAACTTTGTACTGTAAGATTAAGCCGTAAAATTATTCCCGGACTAGCATCCTACAGTCTGGGTAGATTATGCAAAGAGGTAGGGATTGAGATTCAGGACAGACATCGGGCATTTGGTGATGCTCAGGCAACTGCAGAACTTTTTTCAATGTTGATTGAACAAGATAAAGATGACCATATTAGGAAAACTCTGAATCAAAGATCAAGGGAACAATCCCTTCCTCCACATCTTCCAAAATTAGACATGGATAAACTACCTTCCGTGCCGGGTATTTATTATTTTCATAATTCCAAGTTAAAGGTTATTTACGTGGGTAAGGCAAAGAATATCCGCAAACGAGTCGCTAGCCACTTTACAAATAATAAGCCAGGAAGACAAAAACAGGATTTTTTGAGGGAAATACATCACATTACATTTCAGGAATGTGGTACTGAACTTATGGCATTAATTCTTGAAGCAGTTGAGATTAAGCGATTATGGCCGGCATATAACCGATCATTAAAGAGGTTTGAATACGCATATGGTTTATATTCATACGAAGATCAGAGTGGCTATATTCGTCTAGTTATAGATAGAAAGAAAAAGTTTTCTAGGCCCCACTATACGTTCAATGGTATTACAGAGGGGTATACCCTGATCAAAAGTCTTATTTCAGGATTTAATCTTTGTCCGAAGCTTTGCTTTGTCCAGCGAAACACCGATAAATGCCTAAT
>JBIIRT010000173.1:0-4923 GCA_044341405.1 Daejeonella sp.
TGTTGTACTTCGGTCCCGGCAGTCTCGTGTTCTGCCGTAGTTTTTGCCAATAAATTCCTTTGTAACATAAAAATCTGTCTGGCAAAAAGCTACAGCTGCCACCCAGGTTTATTTCAAACGGCAGGTGTTCCTTTGGCCGGGCTGCCCGTCCCAATGAAATACAGCCCCGGGTAAAATAAACCTTACCGGAGGAGGTAGCTTACGGCTAATGGAAATTTGAAATAGAACGGGATTTTATGCCGGAACTACCCCGGAGGAAAGGGCTGAAACAAACCATAAGGCACAGGTATTGCTTTTCAAAACAAAATACTATAGCTCAGGAATCTTATTTAATCAACAATAACCGTTTAATTTCAAACATTGTTTTATTGGAGCAGAATTTATTAAGGTACCCTTTATCGAATCTTAATTCTGCGAGTGAAGTATTTAAAGGAACTGGACGGGCTTATTTTCTTCCAGACTAATTATTCCAAATTAGTTTTTCTTTCAAAAGAAATATTCTTATATTTGCACCTCATTTAAAAAATATATTAACAATGTACGCAATAGTAAATATAGCCGGACAGCAATTTAAAGTTGCTAAAGACCAATATCTTTTTGTACACCGTTTACAGGGAGAAGAAGGCGCTAGTATTGAATTTGACAATGTGTTATTAGCTGAAAACAATGGTAAATTCTCTATCGGTGCTGATGCACTGAAAGGAGCCAAAGTAAGTGCTAAGATACTGTCTCATTTAAAGGGTGAAAAAGTAATCGTTTTCAAAAAGAAACGCCGTAAAGGTTATAAGAAGAAAAACGGACATCGTCAGATGTTCACAAAAATTGAGATTACAGGTATTTCTTTATAAGTTATAAGTTTTATTTATAAGTTTTAACTCTTAACTCAAAACGATTACAATTAGTTTAAATTTAAAATCCTGAATTGTTTACAATTCATAAATCATAAAATAACATGGCACATAAAAAAGGAGCCGGTAGTTCCAGAAACGGTCGCGAGTCACATAGCAAACGTTTAGGTATTAAAATCTTTGGTGGTCAGGCAGCAATTGCAGGAAATATTATCGTGCGTCAGCGCGGTACACAGCACCATCCAGACAGAAACGTTGGTATTGGTAAAGATCATACCCTTTTTGCTTTGATTGATGGTACAGTAATTTTCAGAAAGAGATATGATAACAAATCATACGTTTCTATTCTTCCAAGAGAAGTTTCTGTAGTAGTTGAAGATGCTGCTCCAAAAGTAAAGAAAGCAGCTGCTCCAAAAGCTGAGGCGGTAGAGGTTGCGGCTAAGCCTGCGGCAAAAAAGGCTGCAGTTAAGGCAGAACCTGTAGCTAAGAAAGCTCCTGCAGCTAAGAAAGCTCCAGCGAAAAAAGCTGCATCAGATGATTCAGCAACAGAAGCTTAAATCTTAGAACGACAAAATAATTATAAATAAGAGCTCTGATGAAAATCAGGGCTTTTTTAATGCTCTCTGATGAGTAAATGTTCTGCAAATTTTCGTAGAAGCTCTTTTCTTGAGTTATCTACTGCGATTTTATCTAAAGCATTCAGGGCTTTTAAAACATAATTTTCCATTTCTGCTTCTGCAAGTTTCCGAACCCCTATAGAATTATAAATTGTAGTGATGGCATTCACCTTATTTTCAGGAATAACATCAGAATTATTAAGCCATTTATCTAGTTCCAGGGCGGTTTCCCCTTTGGCCAGTTCTCTTGCCTTTATTAACAGGAAGGTTTTTTTATCTGCAAGAATATCGCCTCCAACCTGTTTTCCGAATTTTTCAGGATCCCCGTAAACGTCCAGAATATCATCCTGCAATTGAAAGGCAAGGCCAAGATTTTCGCCAAATTCATATAATAAATCAGCCTGCTCTTTTTCTGCACCGCCAATAAGGGCTCCAATTTGCATACTCCCTGCCAGTAATACAGCAGTTTTAAGTCTGATCATTTCAATATATTCATCAAGACCAACATGATCTCTTTTCTCAAAATTCATGTCGGCTTGCTGACCTTGACATACTCCTGAAGCCGTATCAGAGAATATGTCCAGTACATCCCTCAATATTGAATCTTCAACTTTAATCATGAGTTTATAGGCTTCTACAAACATCACATCTCCAGACAATATTGCTGCACTTTCGTTCCATTTTACATGAACAGTAGGGTTTCCTCTTCTAAGTGGAGCCTTATCCATAATATCATCATGCATCAGGGTGAAATTATGAAATAGCTCAATGCCTATTGCCGCATCTAACGCTTTTAAAACATCAGCTCCGAAGAGTTCAGTTGAAATCAGTACTAGAACTGGTCTCATTCGCTTGCCTCCCAATTGCATCAGGTAGCTGATAGGCTCATAGAGTTCTGCAGGTTCTGAGGTATATTTAGTATCGGCTATAGCCTTATTAACAATGGTTTGAAGCTGTTCTATCGAATGCATTTAATTTTAACTATAACCTTAATCAAAAATAATAATTCTGTTTAGTTTGGCACCGATTAATTCTTCGGTTTTATCTAAAAATTAGTTCAAAAGGGTAAAATCAATCTGTCGCTTTCCTAAATCTACTTTTTTGACCATAATAGTCACCTCATCACCTAATTGATATTTCTTTTTACGCCGCTGACCAATGATACAATAATTCTTCTCATCTAAAACATAAAAGTCGTCATTAAGATCTCGCAAACGAATCATTCCTTCGCATTTGTTGGCTATAATTTCAACATACATTCCCCATTCTGTCAGTCCGGAAATAATTCCATTAAATTCTTCACCTATATTATTTTGCAGGTATTCGGCTTGCTTATATTTTACAGATGCACGTTCAGCATCCGCAGCTTTTTTTTCCATCTGAGAAGAATGGATAGACATTTTTTCATATTCATCTTCATTCACTGATTTGCCATCAGCCAGATACAATTCGAGTAATCGGTGTACCATCACATCGGGATATCTACGGATGGGAGAGGTGAAGTGGGTATAATAATCGAATGCGAGTCCGTAGTGACTATGTTTTTTTGTTGTATAAACCGCTTTCGCCATGGATCTGATCGCCAATTGGGTCAAAACATTCTGCTCCTTTTTGCCTTCCACATCTGCCATTAAAAAGTTAAGCGAGCGTGCTGTTTCTCGTCCAGAGCTCATATCAATTTTATAACCAAATTTTAAGGCAAACTGAGAGAAATTTAAGAGTGCGTCCTCTTTAGGTGAATCATGTGAACGATATACGAAAGTATACTTCTGCTTTCCTTTACCCTTTTTTGCAACAAATTCAGCCACCTTTTTATTGGCTAAAAGCATAAAATCTTCAATTAGTTTATGGGCATCTTTACGCTCTTTAACATACACTCCAAGTGGTTTACCTTGGTCATCAAGACGGAATTTTATTTCAACACTCTCAAAGCTGATTGCACCATGTTTAAATTTACGTTCTCTCAGTTTATAGGCAAGTTCATTTAACTTTAAGAGTTCCTTGCTATGTTTGCCGCTTTTATTCTCAAGTACCTCTTGTGCATCTTCATAACTGAAGCGTGTATCAGAGTGAATGATTGTTCTACCAAACCATTGCTCAATGACATTGGCCTCATTATCGAGCTCAAATACGGCCGAAAAGCACAGTTTATCCTCGTTTGGCCTTAGTGAACACAATCCATTGGATAATCGTTCAGGCAGCATCGGAATAACCCTGTCGACCAGATAAACCGATGTTCCTCTTTCAAAAGCTTCTTTATCCAATGCTGAATCCGGTTTCACGTAATGAGAAACATCGGCAATATGTACGCCCACTTCAATATTCCCATTTTTTAATAATTGGAATGAAATGGCATCGTCAAAGTCTTTAGCATCTGCCGGATCAATCGTAAAGGTCAGGATTTCCCTGAAATCCCTGCGCTTAGCGATTTCTTCTTTAGTAATCTCCTCCTTTATCGATTCGGCTTGTTTTTCTACTTCATCAGGAAAAGCCAGAGGGAAACCATAATCTGCTAAAATGGCATTCATTTCAGCATTATTTTCTCCTTGTTTACCAAGAACGTGGGTGATCTCACCAATTGGGTTTTTGGCATCTTCAGGCCAGTCAACAATTTTTGCTATGGCTTTATAATTATCTTTAGCTCCATTCAGTCTGTCTAAAGGAATAAAAATATCATGAAGCATCTTTCGGTCATCCGGTACAAAAAAGGCAAAGCGATCAGAAAGCTTGATAATTCCTGTAAAGTCCATTTTTGCCCTTTGCAGAATTTCAACTACTTCACCGTCCTTTTTACGGCCCTTGTTTTTGGCATAAACATAGACCTTAACCACATCACCATGCAGTGCATTTCTTAGTTTACGTGGTGCTACATATATATCTTCTTCAAATTCATCTTCACTGACAATGTAAGCTGAGCCATCGCTGGTCATATCAACTTTTCCAGTCACGAATGTTTTAAGCTGTTTTAGTATGAACTTACCTTTTTCTGGCTCCTGAAGAATTCCTTTTCTACTTTCTTCCTTTAATACCTCCAATATTAAGGATCTGGTTTCATCATCATGGAGGTTAAGTTTTGATGCAACCTGTTTATAATTTAGTGGCTTATTTCCTGATTTTTCAAACACATCTGTAATGAGTTTGGTGAGAACCAGATTAAAATTATTTGATTTCTTTTTTGACATTTCATAAAATTTCTCCTAAGATAGGGCTTAAGTAGCTAATAATAAGCTTATTTACCATTTGATAACATTCAAATGAATTCTTCAAAGACGATCAGGGTTTTACAATAGTAATCTGATCTGAAGATAGCATAGCTAAAGATTTAAACTTAAGCAGGATTTGCGCTGTTGTAATCACATCTTTTTCGCAATAAACTCTGATCCGCTCAAGGTCATTCTCCTCCCAGTAAACTTTATTTACCATGCTTCCGTCAATATCGTCCTTCGGACTAGCAATAT
>JBIIRT010000174.1:0-4921 GCA_044341405.1 Daejeonella sp.
TTTGTGATGAATTACAAAAACTGAGTCCGTATTTTGTTGAAGATGCAATCAGATCGGAAAATCCTGGAGCATACCGCAACTTCCGATTGTTAACCAAAGTTCCACTCGCTGTTGGAGAACAGTTTGGAGATCGCTGGGATATTAGTGAAATGATTGAACAGCAATTGATTAATTATTCAAGGGTTACTTTGCCCAATACTGGTGGTATTGGCGAGTTTAAAAAAATAGCTTCTCTCTGTGAAACGCATTATGTAGGAATGATTCCTCATTTTACCGGTCCCTTATCAACAGCGGCACTGGTACATGTTTTAGGCTCTAGCAGTCCGGCCAGAGCCATGATGGAATTAGCAGGTGGAGAACCTGAAAAACCTGCCTATTTTAATGAAGATTACCTTAATTTTTCGAATGGTAAGTTGTACCTGAACCCTGCACCCGGACTAGGTGTGAAATTCAATCCAAAGAAAGCAGATTTTGTGATGGAAATCACTGAAAAGACGAAATTCCCTCACCCATTTCTGAAAAGTCCGGATGGAGCAATGCATAATTGGTAATTTTTTGAAATCTACTTTGGATGACTCTAAACCCTTAATCTAATTCGATTTTTTTATATATTTAGCCAGAAAAATTCAGGTAATTTTAGTAAGAATTACCATTAATCGACTGGTATTTTACACTTTAATCCACTATAAATTGAGAACGAAATCAGCATTATTCTTCACTCTATTATTTGCAATATGTTTTGGGATGCTATTCTCATCTTGCAATTCAAATAAAACGACCGATTCAGGTTTAGATACTTCTGATTCAGTTGCCTTATTTATTACTGGTAACGACCCAAGGTTAGGGGATAGAAAGTTTGAACAGGTTCCCGCAATTGGTACTTCTGCAGATGGAAAGCAGATTTTTGTTGCCTGGTATTCAGGTGGATCCGCACCGGGCCCCGGAAATTTTGTGACTCTTTCAGTGAGTCTGGATGCTGGAGAAACCTGGCTTAACGATCAATTGGCAATTTATCCAAACTTACCTGAATACCGATTCTTTGATCCTGCATTTTGGAGAGATAAAAATGGCCAACTTCACTTATTCTACGGAAGTGCTAAAGATAGCCTGATTTGGGATGGATTTGGTGGTGTAAATCAACTTGAGATTGCCTGGAATGGCGCTAAAATTACTCATAGTGATTCCAAGCGAATAAGTGATGGGGTAATGAGCAACAAGCCGCTTTATCTGGCTTCTAAAGATCTTGCCTTATTTCCTGTTTACATTGATAAACCTTTGCCAGGCGATAGTTCCGGAAAAGTATTCCCTCAAAATGGGGCATTTATTAACGCCTTGGATTATTCAAAATCAAATGATCTTACCTCAGTAACAAACTATTCAAGCATCCAAATTGCCGACTCAATCCGGATTCATGATGAGCCTCAGCTTGTTGAAATTTCTGATCAGGGTAATTTGATGGTTATGGTAAGAACAACAAAAGGAATATACTTCAGTACAAGTTCTGATTATGGCAAAACCTGGAGTGATATTGAGCCTTTTACCGCTTCCGGACCGACAACATCAAGCCGTTTTTATTTGGGTAAACTGGCTTCCGGAAATTTGTTGTTGATTTCCAATAGCAGTACAACACGTAATAATATGACTGCGTTTATTTCTAAGGATGGAGGCAAAACATGGCCACATAGGCTTTTGCTGGATGCAAGGGAAAACGTTTCTTATCCTGATGCAGATCAAACACCTGATGGTAAGATCCATGTAGTATTCGATCGTGAAAGAACGAGCGCTAAAGATATTTTGTATTGCCGGTTTACTGAAGAGGATGTTATAAAGGGAAGTACGGAGATGGTGTTTAAAACGAGGGTTAATATTAATTGACAGTTGACAATTGACACCCGATAGCTATCGGGTTGAAAATTAGCTAGGAGACTTGCGAAATCTCATAGGCGAGCATAAAGTCGATTTTGTCCTATGGTTGGTCCTCTGGTTGGTCCTCTGGTTGGTGTTATCACCAACCAGCTAACACCAACCAGCTAACACCAACCAGCTAACATAAACAAGGGAGGGGAAAGTGCTTCTGGTACGGTGACACCAACCATATGAAATGCGTCTGGTACGGTGATAACACCGACCAGAGGGGAAATACCGACTAGAGGGGAAAGTCTTCTGGTACGGTGACACTAAACATATGAAATGCGTCTGGTACGGTGATAACACCGACCAGAGGGGAAATAATAGTAAAAAATGAATAATTATTTATTATGCTGCGATTGGGGAACTACTTCATTCAGGTTAAGACTGGTTGAAATACATACCTATGCAATTGTAGCCGAAATTCTTTCACCTTCTGGTGTTGCAGGTACATTCAGATCCTGGAAAGAACAAACTCAAATTAATCGCTTCGATTTCTATTCCGACATTCTTAAATCTAGCATTCAGGAATTAGGGAATAAATCAGGTGAATCCGTTGAAAATATTCCGGTAATTGTTTCCGGTATGGCTTCCTCTTCATTGGGTATGGAAGAAATACCTTATGCCGAACTTCCATTCGACATTAATGGAAGTCAGGCCTCTGTCAGAGTATTCAAAAACTTCAATGGCCCTGATTCAAATCTCGTGTTGGTTTCAGGGGTTAAAAGCTATGAAGATGTGATGCGAGGAGAGGAAGCGCAGTTGATTGGATTGATTAAAATAAATCAGGTTACTTTACAGGAGAAACAGCAAATAGCATTTGTGTTTCCCGGAACTCATTCGAAACATATTTTCGTAAAGAACGGATTAGTAACTGATTTTAAAACCTACATGACTGGGGAGATTTTCAATATTCTTAGTGAACATAGTATCCTGAAGGATTCAATTGATTTGAGTCATTCTCCCGGACTTACTGAAGGTGCTACGATTGAAGCATTTAAGCAAGGAGTAGAGGCTTCAGGATCATCAACTTTGCTTCATAATTTATTCACTGTCAGAACAAAGCAGCTCTTTGGGAAATTCGTCAAAGACCAGAATTCATTTTATTTAAGCGGCTTGCTCATTGGAACAGAACTTCGGCAGCTTTATTCCGCGACTTATGATCATTTGATAATCTGCAGTGGAAAGCATCTCTTTGATCATTATAAAATTGCAGTAGAAATGCTTTCTTTCGGCATGAAAACAAGCTTTATTCAATCTGAGCTAATTGATAAAGCAACTATCGCCGGACAAGTACAACTATTTAATGCACAACAAACTATCTCTAATGAATAAACAAGAATTTTCCTGGCAGGAGTTTTCAAAAGTGCCACTGATTGGAATAATCAGGAATCTGTCAATGGATGAAATTTCAAAAATTCTTCCTGTTTGCCAAGTTTCCGGACTTACAACTATAGAAATAACAATGAATACCCCTTTTGCAGCCGAAATTATCCGTAGCGCAACAGAGCAGTATAAAGGGAAGTTGAATGTAGGTGCTGGGACAGTCTGCAGCGTCGAAGACTTGAAATTGGCTCTTGAGGCTGGTGCTCAGTTTATTGTTACACCTATACTTAATCCCGAAGTTGTAAAGCTTTGTGTACAATCAAAGATTCCTGTTTTCCCCGGAGCTTATACACCCACAGAGATCTATCAGGCATGGGAGCTTGGCGCAGATATGGTTAAGGTTTATCCAGCTACCGCTTTAGGTCCGGATTATATTCGTGACGTAAAAGCACCTTTGAATAAAATCAAACTATTGCCTACCGGTGGAATCAGTCTGGGTAATATTGAGGCATTCATTAAAGCAGGTGCAGACGGTCTTGGAGTAGGTGGGCAGCTTTTTGATAAACAATTGATTAAAAATCAAGACTGGGATGGATTATTGGACCACTTTAAGCAGTATGTCAAGTATTTTTTAAATTGATTCAAGAACCAAGAACCAAGACTTAATTCAGGTTCATTTTAAATTTTATGCTCAAGAACTTTGACTAATATTAAATATTGTACAGTTAGTAGGATTTACTGATAACAGACAACAGATAACAGATAACTGACAACAGAATATAAAATGAACCAAAATTTACCAACCAACCAACAACCAACCAACAACCAACCAACAAGCAACCAAAATGGCATCAGCAAAAATCAAAAATTACCGTTGGATAATCGTAGGATTATTGTTTACAGGTACTGTAATTAATTATTTGGATCGGCAAATCATCGGACTTTTGAAACCTACACTTGAAGCTGAGTTTAGCTGGACTGAATCAGACTTTGGTAAGATCATGTCTGCTTTTTCATTTGCTTATGCAATTGGCTTATTGGTATCTGGAAGGTTTATAGATAAAGTAGGTACTAAAATAGGATATAGTGTTGCTGTAGTTGTATGGAGCCTGGCAGGAATGTTTCATGCCTTGGCGAAATCTGTTATGGGTTTTGGTATAGCCAGATTATCTCTTGGAATAGGGGAGGCAGGAAATTTTCCGGCAGCGATGAAAGCTGTTGCGGAGTGGTTCCCTAAAAAGGAAAGGGCGCTGGCTACTGGTATTTTTAATTCCGGGACAGCAATAGGGGTCGTTGTAGCATTGATTCTTGTTCCAATTATTATGCAAAATTATGGCTGGCAGGAAGTTTTTTGGATTACCGGAGCCCTTGGTTTTGTTTGGTTGATATTTTGGTGGTTTCTTTATGAAATTCCCTCAAAACAAAAAAGATTAACTTCCGAAGAACTGGCCTACATAGAAAGTGATAAAGATGATGTTTCTGATCAGGTAAAGAGCAGTACTAAGATTTCATGGGCCAAACTGTTCACATTTCCACAGACCTGGGCATTTGTAACCGGTAAATTTTTGATTGATCCTATTTTCTGGTTCTTTTTGTTTTGGTTACCATCTTATTTTTCAACCACGTTTAATCTTGATCTGAAAGTAATTAGTCCTGAGTTAATACTTATTTATGGAGCAACTACCAT
>JBIIRT010000175.1:0-4871 GCA_044341405.1 Daejeonella sp.
CCGGGAACTTGGAGTATATGGTATCAGAGAATTCGTGAATGTTAAAACAGTCCTTGTTGGAAGCTGAAAGTATAAAGCGGAAAGCTTAAAGCTAATCTCACATCTCATATCTCAAATCTCACATCTCACATCTCACATCTCACATCTATCTATAATTTACCCCAACCTGACCATCTGAATACTCAAAATCCCTATCTTTGTAATTAATAACAATTGGCCATTTTATGGGCTGAATTATCAATGAGCAAAAGAGGAAGAGTTCTGGTTGCAATGAGTGGTGGAGTGGATAGCTCTGTGGCTGCGGTGATGTTGCATGAGCAAGGTTACGAGGTAATCGGATTAACCATGAAAACCTGGGACTATGCATCATCTGGAGGATCTTCCAAAGAAACAGGCTGTTGTAGCTTGGATAGTATCAATGATGCCCGTGCACTGGCGGTTGGCTATGGATTTCCGCACTATATTCTTGATATACGATCTGAATTCGGGGATTTTGTAATCGATAATTTTGTTGATGAGTATATAGCAGGCAGAACCCCTAATCCTTGTGTTTTATGTAATACTCATATAAAATGGGAAGCCCTTCTAAAACGTGCAGATAAACTGGATTGTGAGTTTATTGCAACCGGACATTATGCAAACATCCGTTTACAGGAAAATGGCAGATATGTCATTAGCAAAGGTAAGGATGAACACAAGGATCAGTCTTATGTTTTGTGGGGGGTATCTCAAGAAAATTTAGCACGCACTCAATTTCCTTTGGGAAGTTTTGCAAAATCAGAAATCAGGCAAATGGCCATGGATATGGGACAATTTGAGCTTGCAAATAAATCTGAAAGCTATGAAATCTGTTTCGTACCCGATAATGATTATCGTGCCTTTTTAAGAAATAAAGTACAGGATCTGGATGAACGCATAGGTCCCGGTAATTTCATGCTTAATGATGGTAGCATCGTAGGGAAACACTTGGGTTATCCTTATTACACGATCGGCCAGCGCAAAGGATTGGGTGTAGCCTTTGGTCACCCCATGTTTGTAACACGAATACTACCCGAAAGTAATACCGTCATGCTCGGAACGATTGAAGAGCTCGAAAAATCAGAGGCTATGGTGAGAAATATCAATCTGGTAAAGTATGAGAATATTCCTGAACCAATTGAAGCCATAAGTAAAATCAGATATAAAGATTCTGGCGCGATGAGTACACTGACTCAGGAAGGTGAACTGATCAAGATTAATTTTCATCATTCAGTTTCCGGTATTGCACCGGGCCAATCGGCAGTTTTCTATGAAGGAAATGACTTAATTGGAGGAGGATTTTTAGTCTGATTCTATTCCTTAATAGTTCCTTTTTTTAAAGAGAATACTTTTTTTCATTCTATTTTAGTCTGAAAATTCAATTTCAGCGGTATTCACATTTGTCTTTCCCTTTTATAATCCCTTTATTTGCAGAATATCAAAGAATTTAATGGCCAAAAATTTACTTATTGTTGAGTCACCAGCGAAAGCCAAAACTATCGAAGGGTATCTTGGAAAAGATTTTCTTGTTAAATCAAGCTATGGTCACATCCGAGACCTGATAAAGACAGACGACGCAATTAATGTAAACAACAATTTTGAACAACGCTATGAAGTTCCATCTGATAAAAAAGCCGTAGTAAATGAACTAAAGAGACTGGCAAAAGATGCAGAAATGGTATGGCTGGCATCGGATGAGGACCGTGAGGGAGAAGCAATATCTTGGCATCTTTTCGAAACATTAGATCTCAAAGAGGATAAAACCAAACGCATTGTTTTTCATGAAATAACAAAAACGGCTATTCTGAAAGCAATTGAAAAACCACGAAAGATTGATTACAATTTAGTTTATGCCCAACAGGCTCGGCGGGTATTAGACCGTCTAGTTGGTTTTGAATTATCGCCTGTTTTGTGGAAAAAAGTAAAGCCTTCCCTATCTGCTGGTCGTGTACAATCTGTCGCTGTTCGTCTTATTGTTGACCGTGAGCGAGAAGTAAATAAATTTACAGCTACTGCAGCATTTCGTGTAGTAGCTATTTTTACCACTGATAATCAAAGAGAGATTTTCAGGGCTGAATTACCAGAACGCTTTGAAAAAGCACCAGAAGCTGAGAATTTTCTAAAAGATTGTATCAGTGCGATCTATACGGTTAACAGTCTGGAAACCAGACCAACAAAAAGAAGTCCGGCACCCCCTTTTACAACCTCAACCCTGCAGCAGGAAGCCAGCAGGAAACTAGGGTTTTCGGTTGCCAGAACGATGTCTGTAGCTCAAAAGCTTTATGAAAGCGGTAAAATTACCTATATGCGTACCGACTCGGTAAACCTTTCAGATACTGCTCTAAATGCCGCTGCAGACGAAATCAGGTCAGCCTATGGCGAAATATATCACCAGTTAAGGAAGTTTAAAACCAAATCTGCAGGTGCACAAGAAGCCCATGAGGCAATTCGCCCCACCTATTTCGATCAGCACAGAATAAGCGGTGATAATTCTGAACAAAGACTCTACGAATTAATCTGGAAACGCTCAATCGCTTCCCAGATGTCGGAAGCTAATTTTGAAAAAACAACAGCGAAGATTGGTATTTCAACACGTTCAGAAGAATTTGTAGCCAATGGCGAGGTGATGAAATTTGATGGATTCCTGAAGGTTTATTTTGAATCTAAAGATGAGGACGAAGTAGAAGTTAATCTTGATGATGACAATGAAAATTCCATTCTGCCTCCTTTAAATAAAGGTCAGAAACTGAATTTACGTGAAATGAATGCCACTGAGCGTTATTCCAGGCCACCAGCACGCTATACTGAAGCTAGTCTTGTGAAGAAACTTGAAGAACTTGGCATAGGCAGACCATCAACATATGCTCCAACCATTTCAACCATACAGAACAGAGGTTATGTAGTCAAAGAAGAGCGTGACGGTAAAAAGCGTGATTTTCTGGTAATTAATCTGAAAGAAGGAAAGATTAATACTTTAAACAAATCAGAAAATACAGGTGCGGAAAAAAATAAACTATTTCCAACAGATATTGGTGCAGTAGTCAATGATTTTTTAGTGGAACACTTTAAAGGCATCGTTGATTTTAATTTTACTGCTAAAGTTGAAAAAGAATTTGATGAGATTGCTCAGGGATTGAAAAACTGGACGGAAATGCTCCGTTCCTTTTATAACCCTTTCCACACAGAGGTAGAAAACACCCTGCAAACTGCGAGCAGAGCTAGTGGTGAACGAGAATTAGGTAAAGACCCGGATAGCGGCAAGAAAATATCAGTACGAATTGGAAGATATGGACCTTTTGTTCAGATTGGTGAATCGCAGGAAAATGATGAAGATGAAAAACCTCGCTATGCAAGTCTGCGTGCCGGACAAATGATCGAAACCATTTCTTTATCTGAAGCACTCGATTTGTTCAAGCTACCTTTCCAGCTGGAAAATTATCAGAATAAGGAACTTAGTGTCGGTGTTGGGCGATTTGGACCTTATATCAAGTGGGGCGAAAGTTTCATATCCTTGCCCAAGGGTGAGGATCCTCTAGCAGTTAATCTGGATCGCGCCATTGAACTGATTGATCAAAAAAATATTGCTGAGGCTCCAATTGCCCAATTTCAAAACCTGCCTGTAACTAAGGGTAAAGGTCGTTTCGGGCCATTTATAAAATGGAATAACCTTTATATTAATGTACCTGCACGTTACAACTTCGATAAACTTGGACAGGTAGAAATTGATGAATTAATTAGTAATAAGGTAGAAAAAGAATCGAACCGATTTATTCAAACCTGGCCTTCTGATAAAATAGCGCTTGAAAATGGCAGATGGGGACCATTTATTCGTTTCGGAAAACAAATGCTAAAACTTGGTAAAAACAAAAGCACCAACGATAAATACACCCCAGAAGAACTTGCTTCCATTTCGCTGGAAGATGTTAAGAAACTAATCGAAGAACAGGTTCCTGATGCATTTGCGACGAAAGCTAAAAAAACTGCAAAAAAAGTTACGGGGAAAAAAATTACAAAAAAGCTTGTTAAAAAATAAGCTGTCTGAACTAATTCGCAATTAGGTTCAATATCTTATGAAAAAAGATCTTCCCAAAAATATAGTAGAAAACGTTGCTATAGCTGTCGTTCTAGAATCATCAAGCCCCGAAGTTAAAAACTGGAAGGTTTATCTATTGAACCTAAAAGATGAGCCTATTGAAACCGTATTGGTTAGCTCCAAAGGATATGGCGAAAAAGATGGCAAACAGGTTAAAACCTCTGTATTGCGCCATTCTATTGGCACTGTGGCAGCCAAGAATTACGCAGCCATTGAACTTATTGATGAACAAGTGCTTGGATTAAGCAATGAATACTGGTTGAGTTTTTATATTGGCAGACAGATATTTGATAAGAAGTTCATCTTTTTGCCTGAAAGCATCATTGATACTAATATGAGTAAAATTCCTCTCTTGAACATGCCAGGTGTAATGATTGGATAGAAGTTTACGCAATCTCTTCCTTATGTTTAAACAATCCAGACTCAGCTGAATCCCATATCTTAACTAACGTGAGTACAATATAAAATCTTGCTTGGCAAAGTTTAGACTGAAGTTTTTCTCTCCTTTGAGGAAGCAGGGTCTATTTCTCTACGCTTATGACAGCATTGAAGAAGTTCAAACTACGCTGCAGAATCTTTCAAAAAGAGGCTTTGTAAAAGCAATTGAACGTCGCCCTGGAAAGAAAAAAGCATATTATGTTCATTTGCTTGGAGATAGTTTTTAAGAGCCAATTGATCATCAAACAAATATTAATCCTGAATCTGCCGCACAGCTTAATGCCCGAGTTGACATACTTGAGAAAGAACTTTCAGAATTAAA
>JBIIRT010000176.1:0-4844 GCA_044341405.1 Daejeonella sp.
TTAACTGAAGTAAATAATACATCTAGCGCCGGGGAATTTTTGGATGTGGCGCGCCTCATCTATAAAAATGACCCCCATTGGGTTTGCCCCTTAGATAAAGATATTCAAGCTGTGTTTGATCCTGAAAAGAACGAGCTGCATAATCATGGGGTTTGCACCCGCTGGGTATTGAAATCAGACCAGGGTGAGCTGATTGGTAGAATAGCGGCCTTTGTAAATGAGAAAAAGGCCTATCATCCTGCACAGCCCACTGGTGGAATTGGCTTTTTTGAATGTATCAATGATCCGGAAGCTGCAACACTCTTGTTCAGCACCGCCGAAAACTGGTTAAGAGAAAAAGGTATGAAAGCGATGGACGGGCCCATCAATTTCGGCGAAAACGACAGCTTCTGGGGACTCTTGATTGAAGGTTTTACCACCCCTTCTTATGGGATGAATTACCATCATCCTTATTATAAAGGGCTCTTTGAGGCTTATGGCTTTACCACGCTCTATGAGCAGATAACTAATCATTTGCAGGTGATGAAACCTTTTCCGGAGCGTTTTACCAAGATCGCCGAATGGGTTGCCAATAAACCGGGTTATACCTTCAAACACCTGGAAGTGAATAAACTGGAAGCTTATGCCAAAGATTTCGCCGAAATATACAATGATGCCTGGCAGGACTTTGAAAACTTCGTTCCGCTTCAACCTAAGGGCATTTTGGAAACCTTCAATAAAATGAAAACGGTGCTGGATGAAAAACTGATCTGGTTTGCCTATATCAATAATGAACCTGCATCCGTGATCGTTATCCTTCCGGATGCCAATCAAATGATTAAAAGT
This sequence comes from Daejeonella sp., assembly GCA_044341405.1. Classification (GTDB taxonomy): domain Bacteria; phylum Bacteroidota; class Bacteroidia; order Sphingobacteriales; family Sphingobacteriaceae; genus Daejeonella. The sequence goes on from JBIIRT010000176.1 coordinate 826, forward strand.
TTTAATGGTAAGCTGGGTCTAATTGAAAAACTAAAATTCCTCTATTACCGCTGGAAAGGGGTAAACCGGATGCGTGCTGTGGTGATGGGTACAAAGAAAGGCTTTCAGAAACACGGACTGGAATCGGCATTGTTCATTAAACTGAAGGAATATGTGATCCCTATGAATCAGTATGAAGAGCTGGAATTATCCTGGGTAGGTGATTTTAATGATAAAATGCTCGCTATTCATGAAGCTACTGGGGCTACTTTTGGAAAAAGGCATGCCACGATGCGCAAATTATTCTAAATTGAAATTCTCTATCTGGCACTCAATTAACGCCTGGGATGCTTGATTAAATTTCTGAGAGGCCTGTGAAGCACACACCCGCAGCGAACACCAACAGCGATAAAAAAATCTAAACAAGGTTTTGGCTATTAGCGAGAATTCTGTACCACATATCTGCAATGAAGGCTTAAAGTCTCCATTTAAATTTTATTCTTCAAACAGAAATACTTGACAAGTGCTTTAAACCTAAAAAGCTCAACACAAACTAAGCTAGATCAGGAAGTAAAGCTGAATTTGGCGGCAACCCAATTATTCAATTGCTTATGCGATAAGTAGTTAAAGCCCAAAATATTACACTTTTCTTTCAAAATAGCCAGATCGGGATCTTGATAAAAACCACTCAGATAGAGCAGGCTTCCGGACTTGGAAACACGGGCATAGGCATCCAGTTGATCCAGCAAAATATTACGGTTAATATTGGCCAGTATGATTTCGAATTTTGCATCCGGGATCACTTCTTTAGAACCTTTGAGCGCCTTTATCGTACTGATCTTATTGAGTTCTGAATTTTCAAGGGTACTTTCATAACAAATCTCATCATAATCTATGGCCAGTACTTCCTTTGCGCCGAGCTTCGCAGCCAGAATAGCCAGAATACCGGTGCCGCAGCCCATATCAAGTACAGTTTTGCCCTGGAAATCATGTTCCAGCATAAATTCCATCATTAAAGCTGTAGTTTGATGATGACCGGTTCCAAAAGCCATTTTAGGATCGATCACAATTTCATGTTCAAATTCAGGATGGGCTTCGTGAAAAGTTGCCCTGACATAACATTTACCGCCAACCTGAATGGGATTAAAATTACTTTCCCATAATTCATTCCAGTTTTGGTGCGGAATTGTATTCAGGATATAAGAAAAGCTGAATAGATCAACATAAGCGCGGGCTATCTCATCCAATTGCTCCAGGTTCAGATTAGATTCGGGGATATAAGCCTTGAATCCCTGATCGGTATCCTCGAAAGTATCATAACCAATCTCAGACAAAGCATTGATCAGTAAATCTTTATGGAAATCTTCAGCAGACTGAAGTGTAATTATCAGCTCGGTATAGGTCATTTCTAATCCAGGGCTTTTATGATCTCTACAAAATCGCGGGCTTTTAATGAAGCACCCCCAATAAGTCCGCCATCAATATCAGGCTGCGCAAACAATTCGGAAGCATTTTTAGGATTGCAGCTACCGCCATAAAGAATGGTCAGATTGCTGGCAAGGCTTGGATTATATTTTTCGGCAATCAGTTTCCTGATACAGGAATGGATTTCCTGTGCCTGCTCCGGACTTGCAGTCAAGCCGGTACCAATCGCCCAAACAGGCTCATAGGCAATCACGAGCTTTGCGAAATCTGCTTCCTGCAAATGAAATGCCGCTTCAGCTAACTGTGATTTGATTACATCAAAATAAGAACCATCATTCCGTTGTTCAAGGGTCTCCCCGATGCAAAATATAGGGAGGATTCCGTTTTTCAAGACCACATCTAGCTTCTGCGCCAATTGTACATTCGATTCTGCGAAATAAAGTCGGCGTTCTGAATGTCCGATAATTACATACGATGCGCCAGCAGAAGCCAGCATGGAAGCAGACACTTCACCTGTAAAGGCACCGCTATCCGACTGATGGCAGTTCTGAGCGCCTATAGCAAGGCTATCATCTGCTAATGACTGGGCAAGGCTGCTGATGTGGATGAAGGGCGGACAAACGACTATGCCCTGATTACCCTTGACTTCCTCGCGGACTAATTTTTTAATTTCTGAGAAAAGTTCCTGGCCTTCGGTAAGGCTTATATTCATTTTCCAGTTTCCGGCTACTATTTTTTTTCTCATGATATTTTTTGTTGATGTCGGGTTTTAACTAAGTAAAATTTGTTGTTGAATAAATACTGTTCTGCTAGCATTGAACCTGTCAGGATGTACAAAACTTGAATTGGATACTGATTCCAAATCTTTTTAAAAAGTATACTAAGCTTCGATTGTTCTATCATTTAGTAGGCAAATAAAGTTTCATAGTCCCCTTTTTTAACCTTAGTTGGTCCAAATGTCCCATTTTTTTTCTATCTGAAGTAATTAAGTGCATATGTAGAAAAGTATTGTGATGTGTAAAAATTGCTTTATGCATTGTTGAGAAAAAGCCAATTATTTCTGCTGGCTCGTTTTCAAGTTCATAATTTACTTGTCCGGCATGAGCTTCATCAGGTGAACTAACAATTGAACCTTTTGGAAGATTAACAATATGAATAGTTGCTTGCTCAACCGTCCCTACAAATTTGAACAAAAATGGTCTTGCGTGTGATGCAGTGATATTGTCGAGATATTGTTCAATTTGTATAGCTGATTGTATACTGTCTGGCAAAGTCTGCTCTGTCCAATTAGTAATATTTGCGTAAGCAAAAAAAGGAGCTTTCATGCGGTATGTTTCTTCAACAATCATTGATGTATCAGAAAGAACTGTCGATTTATAGGATTTGCCTTCTATAATCATTATCTCTCCAGCCAAATTTTCAATTGGCCCAAGTCCATATAAATTATTCTTGTTTGCAATGGTATCGAGATCAATAGTTCCATAAAGTTGTCCCTTCCACATTACATTTTTCATTTCTCCAACAACTTTAACTGTAGAGTTCGACTGTTGTTTTTTTGAAGTACAATTTGTCAAAGTCAAAATTGTCAGTGCCAGAATTATTATTTTAAAATTCATTTATAACATTGACTTTAGTTTTAGTGGAATTAGCAGGATGTTAAAATCTTCTGTACTGTTGTGTCATCTCAAATACCCTACTCAAAATAGCACTTTCGGTATCGTTAAAATCTTTGTTTCTGCGTTCGTAGACTTTTTTTGCGGTTTCAAACATCTTTTTCAGTGGATGTACTTCGAAACCGGAGTTTCCGCCCCAGGAGAAGTCGGGTACGAAATTTCGGGGGAAACCTGAGCCAAAAATATTGGCCCCTACCCCCACTACCGTTCCGGTATTGAACATGGTATTGATTGCACACTTCGCATGGTCGGCCATAATTAAACCGCAGAACTGCAAACCTGTTTTACGAAAACCTTCTGTAGGATAATCCCATAATCTTACTTCAGCGTAATTGTTCTTCATATTGGAATTATTGCTGTCGGCCCCAATATTACACCATTCACCGATTACGGAATTGCCCAGATAACCTTCATGACCTTTTGAAGAATTGGCAAAGATTACTGAGTTATTAATTTCACCTCCCACCTTTGCAAATGGTCCGACGGAGGTCATTCCGTAAATCTTTGCCCCCATTTTCATAACTGCATCATCACCCATAGAAAATGAGCCGCGAATGTGGCAGCCTTCCATAATCAAGGCTCTTTTACCGATATAAATTGGTCCGGTTCTGGCGTTGAACGTTGAACATTCGGACTGAGCACCCTCTTCAATGAAGATATGATCACCTAAAATTATGTTGGTACTGCTTAATGAAGCTGAGTTACGGCCTTTGGTAATGAGTTCAAAATCCTTTCTTATCTCACTATCATTATGACTAAAAATATGATCGGGGAAAGCTATTCTGACAAAAGGTTTGGTATATTCAATTGGCTTGAACTTATCGGTGTGCAGGGGACTGAATTCCCGGGCATCTGCTTCAGATAAACGGACTGCAATAAGCAATTGATTGGAACTAAGCGCATCTCCATCTTTGAGCGTATCTAGGGTACGGATCAGCTCTT
>JBIIRT010000177.1:0-4806 GCA_044341405.1 Daejeonella sp.
CAATACTGGCACTTTTGTCAGTAATGGACGATCAACTTTATTAAGTTTTTTCATCATTGCAAAATACTTTGGAGGCTCAGGCTGATCAGCTAAAAGATACTGAACAAAGCCCTTCTCATCATTGTCATATTGCAATGCCCAGTTTCTTAACTTCTCATATCCAACAGTAGTGCTGGGAACAGCTCCTAAAGCTTTTCCGCAAGCAGATCCTGCACCATGACCCGGCCAAACCTGAATAAAATCGGGTAATGCTGAAAACTTATTAATGGATTTATACATCTCTATTGCTCCGGCATTCATTGTACCTACCATGCCGGCAGCTTTTTCCAGCAAATCAGGACGACCAATGTCACCCACAAATACAAAGTCGCCGGTAAACAACATCACTGGTTCCTTAGATGCTGGAGTATCAGTTAAAAGGAAACTGATACTTTCGGGAGTATGCCCTGGAGTATGCATTACCTCAAAAATTAAATTACCCAGTTTTACAATCTGACCATCCTTTAAACCAACATGATTAAACTCGTACTCCCAGCCTTCACCACCTTCATCTGACAGGTACATTTCAGCACCGGTTAACTTAGCAAGTTCGCGTGCACCAGAAAGGAAATCTGCGTGAATATGTGTTTCGAAAACATGAGTGATTTTCATTTTATTTGCCTCTGCAATTTCCAGGTAAGTATCCACATCACGTTTTGGATCAATAACTGCAGCTACTCCGGCTTTCTGACAGCCGATAAAATAACTTGCCTGTGCAAGGCTCTTATCATAAATGTGTTGAAAAAACATATTTTCTAATTTTTAGTTTTTAATTAATTGGTTAGTTTTTCTTTGAATTTCTTATACAAATGTCGGGACTAATCAAAGAGCAGTCGGTAACATTGGTTACAATCAAAAAAAGAAAAGTAGAATTATTTTTTCTCCAGAATTACAAATAATTCTGAATTAGTACGTTTGGGGAAAGAATTGTGACATAGTTCAAAAATTTTGAAATCAAAGCTATCTTTGAATAGCGTCTGGTACTCAGTTTCAGTTCCTCCAAATGGTGGCCCCGGCGTTTCAAACTCTTTGTTAAATAATACTCCTGCAAGTTTACCTCCCCTGACTAGAAGACCTGCCATGGCATCAGCATAATTTTTACGCAGATTTGGGTCAAGGGCACAGAAAAATGTCTGTTCCAGTATCAGGTCATATTCTGCTGTGTGGTTAAAAAAATCACCTAAAATAATATTTATATTCTGGTTTGATCGGAATTTAGATTTTAATGTCTCTCCAAGTTCAGGTGCGATATCAATTACAGTAATATTCGTAAAACCCTTGTCAAGCAGGTACTCTGCCTCATATGAGTTGCCGCATCCTGGAACGCAAATCCTCAGATTTTTATCAGTTAACTGATCTATGTAGGCTTTTAATGGTGGAGAAACCTCTCCCAGATCCCAGCCAGTTTCGTTTGCCCTGTACCTTTCATTCCAGAAGTCCTGATTTAGTTTATAGCCCTCATTCATTTGTCTAGAATTATTATAAATCCTAATGACCTCCTCCCGTTGATGGGAAGAATAATTCTTTAACAAAAATGTAAATACCCATGACCAGAACGAACCAGCCAAAAGATTTTTTTAGTTTTTCTCCGCTGATTTTTTTGGCCAGATAAATACCAATGAAAATTCCAACTACCGCCAGACCTGTAAATGTTCCAAGCAGTTTCCAGTCGATCAATTGACCTCCCTGAATATCTCCAATAAATCCAATTAATGATTTTGCAGCAATGATAAATAGTGATGTACCTACTGCAAGTTTCATTGGCATACGAGCCAGAAGTACCAATGCAGGAATAATTAGAAAGCCACCACCGGCACCTACCAACCCAGTAAGTAAACCAACCAAAGCACCTTCAAGCAAAATCATTGGATAGTTATATTGCAATGGTTCACCTTCTGCTTTATCACAATCAATACAAGGCCTGATCATGCTTACTGAAGCCAGAATCATGACAATGGCGAACAAGACCATGATACCAATAGATTTGGTAATAACCAATGATCCGATTGTGAATAGTTCAGATGGAATTAATGGAACAAGCCACATTCTGGTCAGATAAACCGCTGCGATCGATGGAATTCCAAAGATGAGAACTGTTTTAAAATCTGCTTTTTTCTGAATTGCACTTTGAATTCCTCCAACAAAGGCAGTGGAACCGACTATAAACAGTGAATAAGCTGTAGCAAGAATAGGGCTAACTCCCATTACATAAACCAGAATTGGTACTGTTAGTATAGAACCGCCGCTTCCAATTAAACCCAATGAAACACCAACAAGTACTGCTAATATATAACCCAAAATTTCCATAATGTCTTTTTCTTGAACACAAAGGTCTTAATAGCAGACCTGATTAACGGTTACAAAAGTTACATTTAGTGATAATAGTAAATTTTGATACTGCCACCCAGGCTGAACACTAATAACAGATAATCATCAGCTATTACTCATCAGTAAATACCTTTTCGGTACCTCAGCCCCAGCCACATAATTCAGCTTGCCAATCTTACACATCTGATACACATTAATTCTGAAATCAGGGCAGGTACTAACAAAACAATAAGCCTCCACCTGTGTAAAACCATAAGTACTGACCAGCCAATCCATCATATAAACTGTTGCCTGATGGACAGCATCTTCAAGCGGTCTGAAGGCATGAACCGCAATAATGGAATCTGGGGTTTCGATTCTGATTCCTGGAGAACGCTTTCCTTTAATTATTTCAAATGAAAGCCGGACAGTAGCTTGAGTTTCTGCCGCAGTCCCGGTGAATTCTGTATCGCCCTGGCTAGCATGTACATCGCCAAGATAGAACAAACCACCTGGATGATAAACGGGAAGAAAAATCTTATTCCCTGGTTTGAAATCACGAATATCCAGGTTTCCACCCCAGTCGCCCTGCCCATCCAGACTGTTAGCCACATCCCGGTCGGGCGCTACGCCCAGAGTACCTACAAAAGGGGTAATTGGCCAGGAGATCTTATCGTTAAATTGCAGTGTCCCATCAACTGTAGTACCACTCGGACCCGGACTATGGTCAAAAACCATCGTACTGTATTCGCCGGAGATTTCGTTCCAGCGTGAGGAATCACCCAGTGGTCCACGGTTTGGACCTACAGCAATCCAGGATGTTTTTTCAACCTCAATTTGATGAATTTTAACAACAAGTGTATCACCGCGGTCGAGCCCTTCAATAAAAATCGGACCTGCGATTGGGTTTACCAAGGGCGGGGTACGGTCAAAACCCGGACGATTTGCAGGAATAGCCTTATCTGCAGCACTTTTAAAAAAACCAACTCCCGCATCCCAGGTTTCAATTTCAAATTCTTCACCCGGAATAACATGAATTAAGGGAGTATCTGAATAATTGAAAGCAAATTTTTTCGCTTGTTCACGGAGAATCTTTTTCATGGCCTTAAAAATTAAATTTCTATTAAATTAACAGAATTATCAGTCAAATTAAATGACCATATTCAAAAATCAATAAAATCTCTTCTACTTTATTTTTGATCAGGCAAGGCATAAACCATCACATATCCACCCGGGTTCTCAGCATCACCTGCAACAGACACAGCAATATATTGTTTTTTACCACTCTTAAAGGTTGATGCATTCGAAGTGGTACTTCCGGGAATTGGAGTATCCCATAATAATTTGCCTGAATCTTTATCATAAGCCCTAAACCTAAAATCCGTGCCGCCCATATTGGCTCCGATAAAGAGCAATCCACCTGCAGTTATAATCGGACCGGTATTCCCTTCAGAACCTGTTTCTGGTTCCCCTTTTTGCTGCAATTTAGGATAATTACCTAAAGGGATTGACCAAGCATATTCGCCAGTATTCAGATCAATAGCATTTAAAGTTGCCCACGGAGGTTTAATTCCAAATCGCCCCTCAGAATCACGGAATTTACCATTAGATAATATATCAAGGTACCTGACCGGGGCTTCCATTTTAAACTTATCCGCATCCTTATTTGCCGATTCGCTTTTTGCTATTTCTTTCAAAAAATTGGTTTCTCTTGCAGACCTGGTATCTTTGTCAAACAGAAAAGATATAATTGCTTCTTCTTTGCCGGTAATGATACTTGCAAATGAGGGCATCTTGCCGGCTCCAACCCTGATTTTACCTAAAACCTCTTCCTCATTCATCCTGCTTTGAAGTCCAAGTAATGATGGGTAATCAGAATCTCCTTTCTTGTCTACACCATGACAAGCCTGACAATAAGTAGTGTAGAGCGCTTTCCCCTGGTTAAAAGGGGTATCGGATTCATTTCCAGACTCCATTTTTTTTATAAGGCTCACACCTGGAGTATTTGTAGCCCTGACATAAATGATTCCACTAGACGGATCAAATGCACCTCCACCCCAACTTGAGCCTCCGCTTGTTCCTGGAAGGTTAACATTGCCCCTCATAGAAGGTGGTGTAAAAAGCCCTTCATATCTTATAGACTTAAATCTTTTTACAAGTTCATCATTAGATTCCCTGGAATAATTGCTTAGGTCATCCAATGAAATATGCTGCCTGGCATAAGGCTTTGGCTTTAATGGAAAAGGCTGTGTAGGCCAAGTTTCTTCTCCGGGTACATCTGAAGCAGGTACTGGTCGCTCTTCAATTGGAAATAATGGTTCACCAGTTTCTCTGTTCAGCAAATAAAGAAAACCAATTTTAGAAGTTTGAGCTACTGCATCTATTCTTTTTCCGTCATGAACAACGCTAACCAGATTAGGAGGTGCAGGCAGGTCATAGTCCCACAGATCATGATGAATG